>CAYFTQ010000247.1:0-4706 GCA_964346035.1 uncultured Roseospira sp.
GGCCTGCTCTACCTTGACTAGACATCGACTCGATTCGGATGTAGTCTGATAAACCCATGGGACTGGATCGAAGGGTGACGTGTTCAGCGGACTTTCGCATCGAGCCTGACCCGGGTAACGGATTGACTGCCGAAACGACACGCATAATGACATGGCGCCGGGCGTGGCAGGGTTTGCCCGCTCCCCGTGATAACAAGGCGGCGCGGAAACCCTTGGGTATGGGCCCGGCTCTTGGGTCGTCTGCCGCGCGAAAAAGTTGGCACGACCCGTGCTTCCTCCAACTGGGATGGTGCCGGCCATGGGAGCGGATGGTGGGCCAGCCACCAAACGGCATCTTCCGAGAGCCGGATTTGGGCCGCATTCCTCCCGCATCCCTGGGACAAGGCGATCAAGCGAAAGCTGTCCCCTGTCAAGCCACCGCTTCCATGAGAGTCTTCTGGCATAACCAAAAAACGAAAGGAACAGGAACAGGCAATCCATACGGCACATGGCCGGAACCGCGAAGCGAATGTGGTGCCGTGACTTGAGCGCCGACAAATCTTGCCGGCACGTGGCGTGACATCTCCCGGAAAGTTTGTTCTTGCGAGTAACAGCCGCAATAGGCTTTAAACAGTGACGGGCAGCCGCTACCTTTACCGGAGCACGCCCGCCAGAACCCGACGAACGAGGAACATAACACATGATGGTTTCTGAAGAGGTGCGCGACGGTCGTCGTCGGCGCGCGGCGTCCATCGACGGTCCCGACCCCATCGACATCCATGTCGGACAACGGATGCGTCTGCGTCGGACCATGTTGGGCAAAAGCCAGGACCAGATGGCGCGCGCGCTTGGCGTCAGCTTCCAGCAGGTCCAGAAGTACGAGCGCGGGACCAATCGCATCAGTGCCAGTCGCCTGTTCGATGTCTCCCGCTTCCTTAGCGTTCCGGTCAGCTACTTTTTCGAGGACCTGACCCGTGACGCGGTGGCCGCCCGCGACGAAGAGGTCAAGGTCCACTTCACGGACGACGAGACCGATATCGATGATCAGGGCGACCCGATGAAGCGCACGGAATCGCTGGAACTGATCCAGACCTATTGGCGTCTGCCGGGCGAGGTCGTGCGCGGCCGGGTGCTGGAGATGCTCAAGAGTCTGGTGCGCAGTAATCCGGACTGATGCCGTGCCCAGCGCCGGACGCTGACCGCCGGACGCTGACGGATGGGCCGGGGAGCCACGCTGGCGTTGTGTGACGCGCCAGCGTGGTTTCGGTCCTGCTTTGTGAAAATGGCGGGACGCGGTATGGCGCCGGGCCGAACAATGGTCCTGCCACCAGGCGCCGCGCTGCGCCGTGGAGCGTGGTTTGCGGTCGGCCGCGCCGGCACGCCAGGGGTCTTGACTTTGCCGGTCCGCCCCATCATGGTCCGGCCTCTGTCGCGCCGCCGTGATACGCCATCGCGCGTCAGGCGGGGCGGTGTCGGCCGGTTCGTGGGGCCGTAGCTCAGTTGGGAGAGCGCAGCAATCGCACTGCTGAGGTCAGGGGTTCGATTCCCCTCGGCTCCACCAATTTTCCTTCGCGCGCGGTTGCCATGACGGCCCCGCGCGCCCGGTTCCGGTTCAAGGTCCGGCTTCTTGGCCGCCACCGGATTGAAAACGCCCGAACAAGGGGCTGGCCTGCATGGGTCAGCCCCTTGTGCGTTGCGGGCGAGAGGCGGTCCCGCCCTATCGCCCAACGCCTATCGCGCCTCGGGTTCGGCCGGCGGCCTGGCATGGCCCAGACGTGTCTCGCGATGCAGGATGTAAAGCGCCGAAGCCACGATGATCCCCGCGCCGATCCCTGTCCAGATATCCGGGATCTCGTCGAAAAAGGTAAAGCCGATCGCGGTTGCCCACAGGATCTGACTGTAGTCGAACGGTGTGACGACGCTGGCCTCGCCCTCGCGATAGGCATGCACGGCCAGGAACTGGCCCAGGCTGGCGAAGCCGCCGATCAGCACCAGCAGCACCCAGGTCAGCGGGCTCGGCCACTGCCAGACCAGGGCCGCCGGCACTGCCGAGGCAACGACGGCGCCGGAAGCGAACCACATCAGGATGGTCAGCGGCCGCTCGGTCGCGGACAACAGCTTTACCATGGTCAGTGCCGCCGCGATCAGCGCCGCCGAGGCCAGCGCCGCCAGCGCGTTCAGGTCCAGGCTGCCGGGATCGGGGCGCATGACGACCATCACGCCCAGGAACCCGATGGCCGTGGCCAGGCCCCGGCGCCAGCGCACCACCTCGCCCAGGAACAGCACCGCCAGAATGATCAGGAACAACGGCCGGGCATACGTGATGGTCACGGCCGCCGCCAGATCCATGTGGGTGATGGCGTGGAACAGGCAGAACATGGCGGTGATGCCGAACAGCACCCGCACGGCATGCAGCACGGGCCGCCGGGTGCTGTAGATGTGGACGCCCTCGCGCGCGACGAACGGCAGCAACACCATCAGGCCGAACAGGCAGCGGAAAAAAACGACCTGAAAGGTGTGCAATTCCTCTCCGGCAGTCTTGATCAAGCCGCCCATGGCGGAAAACGCGATGGCACTGATCAGCATGAACAGGGCGCCACGGGCGTTGCCGGGCAGCGCCTGCCACCAGACGCGGACAGTCGGGGGCAAGGGGGGCTCCTCATGGACGGCGACGATGGTTCAGGATAGTCCGCCACTTCGCCGGTCCACGATCGAAATCCCCGCCCGCGCCAGGACAGCGGCCATGCGTTTCGCGCATGGCTCGCCCGGGTGTTCGTTTGATCCGCGAACCGGACCTCAGTCGCCGGTAGCGGGCGCGGCCACGGCCCCGGCCACGGCGCCAGGGGCGGTCTTGAAGCCGGCCCCGGCCGCAACGGACGCGCGCTGGACACGGTTGCGCCCCGCCGCTTTGGCGGCATACAGGGCATCGTCGGCGGCTTTCAGGGCCTCGTCCACACTGGTGTTCGGGTCCAGTGGCGCAACCCCGAGGCTGGCGGTCACCGGCAGGTCCCCAATGGAAACGCTGAACGCCGGCTCCGCCACCGCTTGGCGCAGGCGTTGCGCGGCCACCAGGGCCTCGTCCAGCGTGGCCTGATTGACCAGCACGGCGAATTCCTCTCCGCCCAGGCGGGCCACGGTGTCGGTGCCGCGTGCGACTCGGGTCAGCCGGCGCGCCAGCTCGATCAGGACCTCGTCGCCGACGTTGTGGCCGTGGGTGTCGTTGACGGCCTTGAAGTGATCGACGTCGAACATCACCAGCGCGGCGCGACCGTCATAGCGGGCCAGCAGAGCGAACACCTCCTCGGCGGTGTGCATGAACGCGCGCCGGTTCTTCAGACCGGTCAGGGGGTCGTGGTGGGCCAGGTGGGCGGCCTCCTCCAGCAGTTCGCGGCTGCGCTCCGACTCCCTCACGAAACGCTCGCGAACCTGGTTGTAGAAGGCGGCGATGTGGGCGGCATCGGTCTCTTCCTCGACCGCCACGGGTTCGGAAAAGTCGCCCTTGCGGCCTTGCGCGGCCAACTGGTCGAGCAGGTCGAGCATCGCCGTCCCGGCGCCGTGCTCGGCAATGTTCAGGCCGATCCGTTCGTCTTCCGGGGCCACCCGATAATGCACGAAGCGATCCGTCAGTGCCATGACGACCCAGGCGACGGAGAACGCCGTTGCGGTAATAACCGCCGCCCCCAGCGCCTGAACGGCCACCCACTCCAGGCGACCGGACACGACGGCCGGGATGGTTTCGGGCTCGGCCAGCAAGGGCAGAAGGACGGTGCCGGCCACGCCGGCGAACAGGTGGACCGGAATGGCGCCGACCGGATCATCGATGTGCCAACGGTCCAGCAGACGCAGCCCGCCCACCGCCACCAGTCCGCCCAGGCCGCCCAGGGCGGCCGCACCCACGGGCGGAATGACGGCGCAGCCGGCGGTTATGGCCACCAGTCCGCCCAGCATGCTGGTCAGGATGTCGTTGGCCGAGGGCTTGCGCCCGCGCATCCAGGCCATGACCAGAACCGCCACGATGCCCGATGCCGCCCCGATCGCGGTGTTGACCAGCACCAGCGGGACCTCGTGCACGAAATCGGTCGCGCCGCCGCTGTTGAAGCCGAACCAGCCAAACATGAGCAGGAAGGCGCCCAGCGCCGAGACCGCCAGATTGTCGCCGTCGATACCGGCCCGCCTGCCGTCGGCGCGGTTGAAGCGGCCCAGGCGCGGCCCTATGCGCAGAACGGCAGCCAGCGCGATGGCACCGCCGACGGCATGAACCACGGTGCTGCCGGCGAAGTCATGAAAGCCCAGCGCCAGCAACCAGCCTCCCTCGGCCCAGGCCCAGTGGCCGGTGACGGGATAGACCAGCACGCTCATGCTGACCGCCAGCAGAAGATACCCACGGAAGCTGGTGCGTTCAGACACCGCGCCCGAGACAATGGTGATGGCCGTGCCGCAGAACATGGCCTGGAACAGGGCCACCAGAAGGTCCTGTGCGCCGCCCTCCAGCATGACCGAAGGGCCCGTTCCGATCAGGCCGTGCCAGCTTTCCCCGAACATCAGGGTGTAGCCGACCAGCAGATAGGCGACGATCGTGGTGCCCAGATCGGCGACGTTCTTGATGGCGACATTGACCGAATTCTTGCGCCGCACCATTCCGGCTTCATAACAGGCGAAGCCGGCCTGCATCAGCAGAACCAGGAATGTACACAGAGCCAGCCAGATCATTATGGAATTGGACATCG
>CAYFTQ010000248.1:0-4691 GCA_964346035.1 uncultured Roseospira sp.
GGACCCCGCCATCTGGGCTAGGGCCGGCGGCGTTGACAGCACGGACGGCGACGGCGCGACGGCCACCGCCAGGCACCCCGCGCGCGGCCGCCAGCGGCGGCCCCGCCCGCCGCCGATGGGCGCGCCGTGGGGGGCTGAGGCTGGCGTCACGGTGTGATCCTCCCTGCCACGTCATGCAGGATCATATGGGCCTGTCCCTTGAAGAGAATGATCCCGCCGCCGTCGAACATCCTGAATCCGTCCTCGGACTCGATCACGCCATTGGACCATCGCCCCTCAATGGGAACGTCGCTTTGTCCCTGCCGGGTCTCCAGGTCATAGCGCGCCGATTCGGTGAAGAACTGCACGCCGTCATCCCGGTACATCACGACGTCGCCCTCCAGCAAGACCGTGCCGTCCTCGCGACTGTATACCCCGGCGTCGCCGCGAACGGAAATCCATCGCTCACCGTCCAGTTCGATATCGCCGCTGGGCTCGGTCAGGTCAATCAGGCCGGAGCCGTCGCTGCGTTCCTCGGCCCGGGCGGCGGTGACCGAATAGGGTTGATTGCGCTCGTCAACGCCGAAATAGCGCGGGTTGACAATGCTGCTGGGGTTGCCTGCCAGAAGGTTGAGGTAGGCCAGGTCCAGGCCCAGGCGATCGACCTGGTTTTGCACCTGTGGCCATGCCAGCACCAGACCCATGACCAGCACTGCGGCGCTGGGCAGGGCCAGTTTCATCAGCCGCACAAAGCGGCTGTAGCGGCCGCCGCGCCGGCCGTGGGGGGGTGTGTTTGACCGATCCGCCGTCATTCAGGCCTCGAAGCTCGAAACACCGTCCGCCGGGGCGACATCACCCCGCCGCCGGTCCGGATCGCGGCGCGGCGCGGCAAGTCGGACCCCGCCGACGCGATGGTCCGACCCTGGCGCCCGATCAAGGCAACATTCTGATGTTGATTGACGGCCCCGTGCCCGGCCGGTCCAGCGTACAGGTTGGCGAGCGCCCCCGCTAGTCCACCCCGGCCCGAAGCAGGTCGTGCATGTGGATGAACCCGATCGGGGCGCCGTCATCGACCACGAAAAGGTTCGTGATCGGGCGTTCGCTGGCGTTCATGACGTGCAGGGCCTCGACCGCCAGGTCCCGCGAGCCGATGGTGCGCGGGTTGCGGGTCATGATCTCGCCGGCCCGGCGTTCCACCAGATCGGGCGCCATGTGCCGGCGCAGGTCGCCGTCCGTGACCAGCCCAACCAGCACGGGGGTTCCGTCCGCGCCGGGTTCGGTGATGCCGACACAGCCGAATCCCTTGCGCGACATCTCGATCAGGGCCAGGGACATGGGCGTGTCGGCGCCGACCAGCGGCATGCTGTCGCCCCTGTGCATCAGGTCCGAGACCTTCAACAGCGCCTTGCCGAGTTGGCCGCCGGGGTGGAAGACCTGGAAGTCACCGGCCTGAAAGCCGCGCACCTCCAGCAGCGCCACCGCCAGCGCGTCGCCCAGCGCCAGCATCAGCGTGGTCGAGGTGGTCGGCGCCAGCCCCAGCGGGCAGGCCTCGCCATGGGCGGGCAGCACCAGGGCCACCGTGCTGGCGCGGGCCAGGGTGCTGTCGGCGCGGCTGGTCATGCCGATCAGCGGCAGTCCGAAGCGGCGTGCGTAGGCCACGATGTCGCTCAACTCCGGGGTATCACCGGAGTTCGACAGGGCCAGCACGACATCATCGCGCCCCAGCATGCCCAGGTCGCCGTGGCTGGCCTCCGCCGGGTGGACGAACTGTGCCAGGGTTCCGGTCGAGGCCAGGGTGGCGGCGATCTTTCGGGCCACGTGGCCGCTCTTGCCCATGCCGGTGACGGTCAGGCGGCCGGGGCAGTCCAGCATGACCTTGACGGCGGTCTCGAAATCCCCCCCCAGGGTATCGGCCAGGTGCGTCAGGGCGTCGCGTTCGGCGCGCAGGACCCGGCGCGCGCTGTCCAGCGGCGACGGTGCGCCGGGCGTGGCGGCTGGCAACAGGGGCGCGGCGGATGCCGGCTCAGACATGGGCGAAGATGTCCTCGTCGTCCCAGCCTGCGACGTCCAGGCGGGCGCGATCAGGAACGAAGCTGAAGCAGGCCCGCGCCAACCCGGTCCGGCCCTCGCGGGCCAGCATGGGATCAAGCCGCTCACGCAGCCGATGCAGATAGCGCACATCGTTGGCGGCGTAGTCGAGCTGTTCCTGGGTCAGGGTCTCGGCCGCCCAGTCGGAACTCTGCATCTGCTTGGAGATCTCGACGCCCAGAAGGTCCTTGCACAGCGTGCGCAGGCCGTGGGCGTCGGTGTTCGTGCGGCACAGGCGCGAGGCGATCTTGGTGCAATAGACCGGGGCCGTGACGATGCCGAGGCGGACCAGCATGACGGCCACGTCGAAGCGGGCGTAATGGAAGATCTTGACCACGTTCGGATCGGTCATCAGCGCGGCCAGATTGGGTGCCGGCCCCGCAGGCGCGATGCGCACCAGATGGCAGATGCCGTCGCCGGCCGAGATCTGGACCAGGCACAGCCGGTCCCGGGTCAGCTTCAGGCCCATGGTCTCGGTATCAACGGCTACGCTGTCCGCGGCAATGGCGCCGGCCGGCAGGTCCCCGTCATGAACGATGATGTCGTTGGCCATGGTGATGGAGTCGGCCATGCTCTCCTCTCAGGCCCGCGCGGCCACGTTCAGCGCCGGACTGGCCCGGACGCGCCGCCGGCGGCCTTGTCGAGGGGATCGGCGTTCGATGGGCGGGATCGCCCCGCAACTGGTGGTGCCCAGGAGAAGACTCGAACTTCCACGGCCTTTCGGCCACAGGTACCTGAAACCTGCGCGTCTACCAATTCCGCCACCTGGGCACAGGGGGCACGGCCTCCGGCGCCGCGATGGCGTCGGAGGCCGGGTTTCTAGCGACCCGCCGCGCCCCTGTCAACGAGGTTTTCGCATCTGCCGCGCGGCCCGGGCCGACACCTGTGCCCGGCCCTCGGGTCCTCCTCAGCCGGCGGCGCCGTTGCCACCACCGTCGCCGTTGCCCTGCTGCTGGCGGGCCTGATAGGCCTGCAGACGCTGGCGGAACAGGGCCACGAAATCAATCGGTTGCAGCACCACCGGCGCGAAGCCGCCCTCGCGCGTGATCTCGGCCAGGATGTTGCGGGCGAACGGGAACATCAGGCGCGGCGCCTCCACCATCAACAGCGGGCTGACCTGTTCGTCGGGGGCGTTCAGGGTCACGGCGGCGCCATAGTCCAGTTCGGCGATGAAGGCCGTCCTGTCGCCCAGCTTGCCCTCGGCGTTCAGCTTCAGGCGCACCTCGTAGACCTTGCGCTCCTGGTCAAAGACGCTGGCCTGGACATCCACGCCGACGGAGATTTCCGGGCCTTTTCCGCCCATGTCGATGAAGATTCCGGGGGCGTTCGGGGTCTCGAACGACAGGTCGCGCACATACTGGGCGTTGACGATCAGGGGCGGCGGCTGCTGAGCACCGGCGCCCTGGGCGTCGGCACCGGTGGAAGCGGGCTGGTCGCTCATCGGTTCGGAGTCTCCACGTCGTCTGGGAAGGCGCTGGGCGATACCGGCCGCCGGGGACGGGCCGCCACCCGAGCGCAATGACCGGTGCCTTAGCACGGTCACGGTCGGCAGACAACACGGCCCCCGGCGCCGCGTTATCCGGGCGAACCGGTGCCCGGCGGCGCGCCGGTGACGGGGTCGCCGAACTGGCGGATGCGGCGATAGATGGTGCTGGGACTGACCTCCAGCAGGACGGCGGCGCGCGGAACGTTGCCCTCACAGACTTTCAGCGCGGCCGTCATGTGTTCCCATTCCACCTGCCAGAGCGGCCTGAGCCCGTGCGTCCGGCGCATCGACGCGAACGCGTCGGCGCCATCCGCCGCCGGGTCCGCTGGTGCGGCTGCGCCCGGCCCGGGCGGAGCGGGGGGCTGGGGGCGTGGCGGCGTCACGACCGGCTCGGGCGCCGGCGGGGCGACGCCCAGCGCCCGGGTGGGGCCATCCAGCATGGCCTCGGTCACCTGCGGGCCGTCGTTCAGCACCACGACATTGCGCAACACATTCTGAAGCTGGCGCACGTTGCCAGGCCACAACAGGCGCAGCAACAGGGCCTCGGCCTCGGCCGTGAAGTCGGTGAAGGCGCGGCCCTCTTCGGCCGCGAAGCGCTCCAGCAGGGCGCGCGCGATCTCCACCACATCGGATTCCCTTGCCCGCAGCGGCGGCAGGTGGATGGGGATGACGTGCAGGCGGAAATACAGGTCCTCGCGGAAGCGACCAGCCTGCACCTCGGCCCAGGGATCGCGGTTGGTGGCGCTGATCAGGCGCACGGTGACCGACTCGACCCGCGACCCGCCCACGGGTGTGAACGTGCCGGTCTGGACGAAGCGCAACAGCTTGGCCTGAAGGCCCAGATCCATTTCGCAGATCTCATCCAGGAACAGGGTGCCGCCATCGGCGCGCGCCGCCGCGCCCTTTCGGTCGGCGGTGGCGCCGGTGAAGGCGCCCCTGACATGGCCGAAAATCTCGCTTTCAATCAGTTCATGGGGAATGGCGGCGCAGTTGAGGGGCACGAACGGTCCTGCGGCCCGCGCGCCCGCCTTGTGCAGGGCGGCGGCGCAGACCTCCTTGCCGGTGCCCGATTCCCCGGTGATGAAGACGCTGGCGCGGGATGGCGCGGCCGCCTCTATGGTGCGATAGACCCCCTGCA
>CAYFTQ010000249.1:0-4684 GCA_964346035.1 uncultured Roseospira sp.
ATGACTGACGCGGACCTGTCCTTTCCTCAGTTTCTGTGGATCTGGAACCACGTGCAGGGCCGGGGCACGCCCGCACACCACCGCCGCATGGCGGACTGGTTGCAGGACCGTTGGTCAGAGCGGACGCGCGGCGGCCTGCTGATGGCCTTTCGCGGCTCCGGCAAGTCCACCGTCGTGGGCGTCTTCTGCGCCTGGCTGTTGGCGCGCCACCCGGACATCCGCATCATGGTGGTGGCAGCCGAACACAGCCTGGCCACCCGTCTGGTCCGCAACGTCAAGCGCATCCTGGAACGCCACCCGGCAACCTCCGCTCTGAAGCCGCCACGCCCGGAGCAGTGGGCGGCCGACCAGTTCACCGTTGTCCGACCGGCGGAATCGCGTGATCCGTCCATGGTCGCGCGCGGCATCGCCGGCAACATTACCGGCACCCGCGCCGACGTCATCATCTGCGACGACGTCGAGGTGCCCAACACCTGCGAAACGGTGGTCAAGCGCGCCCACCTGCGCGCCCGCCTGAGCGAGCTGGACTATGTGCTGACCCCCGATGGCAGCCAGCTTTATGTCGGCACGCCGCACACGCACCACTCCATCTATGCCGCCGCCGCCCGGCCCGAGGCCGGCGAAACCGCGCCTTTCCTGGACGGCTTCGCGCGGCTGGAAATTCCGTTGCTGAACGCCGCCGGGCGCAGCGCCTGGCCGGAGTGGTTCACGCCCGCCGCCATCGAGGCCGTACGCCGCCGCCAGGGGCCCAACAAGTTCGCCGGCCAGATGCAGTTGCGCCCGGTCAACATCACCGACAGCCGGCTCGACCCCGACCGCCTGCGCGTCTATGACGATGCCCTGATCCATACCGAGGCCGGCGGTCGCGCGGTTCTGAAGCTCGGGAACGCCCGCCTGGTCTCGGCCTCGTGCTGGTGGGACCCGGCGCTGGGCGATCCGGCCCGGGGCGGCGACGCCAGCGTGGTGGCGGTGCTGTTCTCGACTGCGGACGGCCGTTATTTCCTGCACCGGGTGGCCTATCTGCGCGCCTCCAGCGGGGCGGAGGCGCCGGACGATGCCGCCTCGGCCCTGTGCCGGCAGGTCGCGGCCCTGCTGGAAGACCTGCATTTGCCCGCCGTCACGGTCGAGACCAACGGCATCGGCCGCTTCCTGCCCGGCCTGCTGCGCAAGGTGCTGCGCGAGGCGCGCGTGCCGGCCGCCGTGATCGAACACGTCAGCACCCGCGCCAAGGATCGCCGCATCGTCGATGCCTTCGACCCGGTGCTGGCGGAGCGCGCGCTGTGGGTGCATCGCGATGTGTGGCAGGGGCCGTTCGTGGCCGAAATGCGCGACTGGCGCCCGCTGGGCGGCGGCCATGACGACGCCCTCGACGCCGTCGCCGGCTGCCTGGCCAGCGAGCCGGTGCGCCTGGGCCGTGGCCGCGCCACCGGCCCCGATCCCGGCGCCTGGCGGCCGGGGGCGGGCACGATCCAGGCAGACGGCAGTTTTGAGGTGTAGCGGTATGGTTTGCACACATCAAAGGTACGACGTATTCTCGTGGCGCTTGGACAGTCTTTGATACCAAGCCGCATTGACCCTGACTCGTCTGGGTCAATGCCATACGCCGCTTCGCGGCGCCGCTGCAGTCGCACCGGCCGAGCTCCGAAAAGGGCCAACCTTTTCGTCGGCCGGTATGACGCCACGAATGAGGATACCCCTGCTCTCGTGGGCCATTGACAAGGCCGACCCAGCCTATTAACTCATGAGTTAAGCCGTGTACGCCAGGATCGTTGGTCAAAAGGTCGGAACCATCTACGCGGTCTGCAACGCGCAAGGTCGTTGCGAGTTTATGGAGTTCGTGCAGCGCCTTGAAACGGAGGGGCAGAACAAGAAGATCGCCGCCATCATGGCTGTGCTGCAGGACTATCTGCAAGACCCGCGCAAACGATTCACGACCAACGTGCGCCGCGACATTCGGAGTGTCGAAGGTGCGTGGGAGTTCAGACGAAAAGATATAAGGTTATTGTGCTTTAACGGTCCTCCATCAAGCATCATCATATCTCATGCCTATGAAAAAAGAAGCAACGACCCGCCAAAAAAGGAGTTAAGCAAATTAAAGCTTCGCTTTAGTGAATACAAAATAAATGGCATGTCTGTTTGGAAGGATGGCAAGAAATGAGCGGTAGCTTTTTCGACAGCTTCGCGAACGATCCGAAGCATCGCGCTTCTATTGCAGCAGCGCGTCTCTCGCTGGCGTTCACGGAAGATCTGATCCATCGCATGGACGCGATGGGCATGACGCGCGCGCAGTTGGCCCGTACCATCGACAAGAGCCCGGCGTATGTCTCCAAGATCCTGAACGGCGATACGAATTTCACCCTTGAGACGATGGCGGCTCTGGCCGAAGCCGTCGATGGAACGATGCATGTCCGACTGTGTGGCAATGATGACCGCGTCATGTGGGTGGCCCACACCTTGGATCATGCCCCCCGGGATGACCGCGCGAACCAAGGTGAGGACAATGAAACGTTCGCCGCTGCAGCTTGAATCGTGCTGGCTGGAGTTCATAACCCTCACCCCCGCTGGATCCGACTCCGGCTCTCATAGTGACACTTCTGAGGTTGATGACACACACTCGGGGGAGCCGGCCGGTTCCGCAGCGGGCTCTGATGCGCCAGACGACCTGTCGGTCGTATCGGAAATCGAGACCGAACTGGCGGTTTTGTTCCATGCGGAAGACCCCGATGTATTTCGGATGTGCCTTCGTGTCAAAACCCCGGAACCTCCCGCGCAGGCCCGCTACACACTGGATATCAAGATGACGGGCCAGTTCCGGGTCGAAGCCTCATACGGCGATCCTGTGCTCCGTAGCCGATTGGTCAGCAATGCCGCGCCGTCCATCGTCTATGGTGCCATACGTGATCAAGTCCTCGCACTAACAACACGGGCCAGTCAGGGACCGTGGGTCATCCCCACGGTCATGTTCCCCATCCACGAAGACATCGTCTGGAACACGGCTAACTCTGAACCGGCGGCCGGCCCCTCACAGCAAAAAATGGGCCAGGACAAGAAGGTAAAAAACAAGAAGTCGTGAAAAATCATCCGGGCAACTGTCCCATGGCGCCGAAGTGATACCGACCGACATAAAGGGGGACCTTTTTCGGAGGTCGGCCGGTGCGCCTCTGGTGTCGCTGTGCGACACCAGCTTTAAAAACACAGGAGCCGGCGCCGCGAAGCGGCGTAGCGCATTGACCCTGACGAGTCAGGGTCAATGCGGCTTGGTATGAGAAGAAAACAGGAAAAGCGGGGCGGGGCGCCTCGCCGTCGATCAACGGGCTGAACGGGCATGACCTCCACGACTGTCTTCAAGAACCCGACAGCAAACCAGATCGCGGAGCTCCTGCAAGATCCGGACGGCGGCGGCGCGGTCGCCCTTCTTGAAGATGAAAACGGCGACTGGTTCGCGTGGCGTCGCGAGAACGCGCCGCCCCACCTTGTCATGTCGCATGACCTGGAGGACACAGCAGGGGCCATGTTCACTCCGCGACGCCTGCTCAACCGCCAAGTCGCCCTGGATGTCGAGGACGCCATGCGGATCATGCACGAACGCAGCCGCTATGGGCCGCACGGATAGCCCGGATTTTTCAACAACGCGCGTCCTGTCAACCGCTGCTCCCGCAACAAGGAGACCCCCATGCTTGACGGATCCGATCATATGGTCTGGCTGACGGCCATCGAATTGCCGGTGATCGGAGCCTTGTTCTGGCTGCTGTGGCGCACCCGGCGCGAGACAGACGAGCGCCTGGACGAAGCCCGCCGGCGCGCCGACATCGCCCTGACCCAGACCCGCGAGGCGCTGTCGGCCTACAAGCTGGAGGTGGCGCGCACCTATGCCTCCATGTCCCACTTAAAGGACGTCGAGGCGCGGCTGACCGCCCACCTGCTGCGCATCGAGACCAAACTGGACGAGACCCGCGCCCGCCGTGAGGAACGGGCGGGTTGAGGGCCGGCCGCGACGGCATCGCCCGCGCCTTGTATGTCGTGATCCGCGCGAGACGGGTCGTGGTGGTCCGGGTCTTCATCAAGAAGACCCAAAAGACACCGCGTCGCGAGATTGATCTGGCCCTGCAGCGGGCCAAGGAGGGTTTGCCATGACCGACGCCCGAGACCTGCACGCGCGCTGGAGCACGGACCCGGCCTATCAGGCGGCCTACGAGGCCCAGGGTCCGGTGTTCGATCTGGCCCGGGCCATGATCGAGGCCCGCACGACCGCCGGCCTGACCCAGGCGCAACTGGCCGAGCGCATGGCCACCACCCAGTCGGTCATCGCCCGCCTGGAAAGCGGCCGCACGCAGCCGTCCACCAAGACCCTCGCCCGGCTGGCCGCAGCCACCGGCACGCGCCTGAAGATCACGTTCGAGGCTAACGAGAACGCGGCGGCGTAGCCCCCCTCACGCCGCCTTGGTGGCGTACCCCAGGGCTTGGTTCAGTTTGGCCATCAGGTCCACGGCGGCGTCGGGGATGGAGGTGCCGGGCGGGAAGATGGCCTTGGCGCCGGCGGCGGTCAGGGCATCGAAGTCCTGCGGCGGGATGACGCCGCCGACAACGATCATGATGTCGTCGCGGCCTTCCTTGTCCAGGGCGGCGCGCAGTTCCGGCACCAGGGTCAGGTGACCAGCCGCCAGCGACGAGGCACCGACGATGT
>CAYFTQ010000250.1:0-4675 GCA_964346035.1 uncultured Roseospira sp.
ACCGGCGGAACCGATGGCACGGGATCACGGGCGTAGTCCGGAGCATCATCCCGACCACGCCCGTGATCCCGTGCCATCGGTTCCGCCGGTGCCTGTCCCGGGCGAGGCCGTGCCGGCCAGCTTCAAGGCGGTCGCGGATCTGTTGCGCGAGCGCCGCGAGGCCCGGCTGGCCAAGCATCTGACCCACGATGTCCGGCTGGTGCGCTTCGAGCCCGGCCGCATCGAGTTCAATCCCGGGCCGGACGCGCCACGCGATCTGGCCGGACGGCTGGGGCGTCTGCTTCAGGACTTTACGGGCCGGCGCTGGGTCGTCATGGTCTCCGATCAGGATGGCGCGCCCTCCCTGTTCGAGCAGACCCAGGCCAGCGTCCTGTCCGATCCCCTGGTTCGGGCCGTGATGGACGCGTTCCCCGGGGCCACGATCGGACGCGTGCGCGACCTGGACCCGGCGCCCGGTCACGGCGGCGCGGCGGCGGGCGATGTCGGGGGCCTGGAGGACGACAGCGGGGGCGATCCCGGCATGGGCGACCCGATGATGGACGGCGACGACGCGATGAACGCGTTCGGCGCCTTTGACGATGGATTCGGAGAGGACGACGCATGAAGAACCTCGGCAACCTGATGAAACAGGCCCAGGAAATGCAGGCCAAGATGGGCGAGATGCAGCAGAAAATGCAGGAGATGGAAATCTCCGGCACGGCCGGCGGCGGCATGGTCCAGGTCACGATCAACGGCAAGGGCGACCTGCGCGGGCTGACCATCGACAAGTCCATCGTCGATCCCGAGGACAAGGAGATGCTTGAGGATCTTATCGTCGCCGCCTTCAACGACGCCAAGACAAAGGTCGAGGAAGTCACCAAGGAGCAGATGGCCGAGCTCACCGGCGGCCTGAAGCTGCCTCCCGGCATGAACCTGCCGTTCTGAGTGTCGGCGCCGCGATCCTTGGCGCGGGACGGCGGGCAGGCCCAGTCATGAGCACCGGACCCGAGATCGAGCGCCTGATGACCGCGCTGGCGCGGCTGCCCGGGCTGGGGCCGCGCTCGGCCCGGCGGGCCGTGCTGCATCTGGTGCAACGGCGCGAGGTCGCCTTGCTGCCCCTCATCGCCGCCCTCGGAGAGGTGGCGGAGCGGGTGCGTCCGTGCGGCGTCTGCGGCAATTTCGATACCCGCGATCCCTGCGCCGTGTGCCGGGATGAGCGTCGCGACGAGACCGCGCTGTGCGTGGTGGAGGACGTCGCCGACCTGTGGGCGATGGAACGCGCCGGCGCCTTTTCCGGCCGCTATCATGTTCTGGGGGGCGTGCTGTCGGCGCTTGACGGCGTCGGGCCGGAGGACCTGAACATGGCCGCCCTGGAGGCGCGCTGCACCGGTGGACCCGTGCGCGAGGTGGTGCTGGCCCTGGGCGCCACGGTGGACGGCCAGACCACGGCCCATGTTATCGCCGAACGACTGGCCGAGGTGGCGCCGGACGTCACCGTTTCCTCACTGGGCCAGGGGGTGCCGATGGGGGGCGAACTGGACTATCTGGATGACGGCACCATCGGCGCCGCCCTGCGCGCGCGCCGGCCGGTGTAGCCGGGGCTGATGTGTCCCCCTCTGGTTCGGTGGCGTGACGCGGAATCGGACCGATCATATGGGTGCAGGGCCCGCCGATGTATACGTTTTGCGGTTGTACGCTTCGCGGCCCGCAGGGGTGTGGGGCCACGCATGCGGGGCTCTCCTGAAATGATCCCAACGGCATCCGACGATGACCGTTGGAGGCCATACCCGGCCCGCGCCCCCGTCCGGTCTCGGTGGGCCGCCTAAAAAAGGTCATCTTTTTCGTCGGCCGCCATTCCGCGTTCGGATACGCGCATCTTCCCGCGTGCTTCCCGATCAGGTATGCAGGACCGTACATCCGGTGCATTGCGGTTTCGCACCGCGGCAGGCGGCGGCCGCGTGCTCGGGTGATCCTTGAACCGGTCCGTCGCAACGGGGGATGCATGGCACTGATCGAATGGAAACCTCGGATGAGCGTTGGGGTCGAAGCCCTTGACCAGGATCATCGCACCCTGTTCGACCTGCTCAACCAGTTGCATGACGTGGTTCGCGGCACCTCGGACCGGGTTGAGGTGGTCGGGATCGTAAACGATCTGGTGCGCTATACGGAGTACCATTTCGATTGCGAGGAACGCCTCATGCGGCTGGGCCGCTATCCGGATTATGAGGCCCATGAGCGAATCCACCGGGACATGCGCCGGCGCATGGTCAGCTTCCAGCAGAAGTTCCTGGATGCCCCCACGGACGCGAACGTGCTGGCGCTGTACGACTATGTGTCTGACTGGCTGGTGCGTCACATCCTGGGCGAGGACATGCGCTATCGCCCCTACATGACGCGCGCCGACGATGGTGGCCCCGACGACTCGGCGGCCGGGGCCGCCTGATCGCGCCCATCGGGGCTACTGGGGCTTGAGCGCCCGTTCCGCCGCCTGGATGAGCGCGATGTTGGCCTGTTCCAGCGGCGTCGGGGCCACCGGCGAGCCGGTCGCCCCCGGACGGTACCAGTCGGTGGCCTGAAAGTGCGCGCGCCAGCGGGTCGAGCGGAACACGTAGCCGTGCCGGGCATGGATTTCGTTGCGCATCTCGGCCAGGGCGTCGGCGTCGTGGTGGCGCAGGTCCTCCGCGCTCAGGAGCCGCAGGGAGGCCCCGGGAAAGCGTCCCGGCGGCAGCTTGAAGGCGTTGGGCGAGATCCACACCGGTGCCGACGTGCCCGGCGTCACGCCGTAGGCATAGGTCCGATAGGGCCGTGCCCCCTGTGTGCGGGCCTCTGGCGTGGCGGTGGGAAACCAGGTCACCGTGATGTCGCGGCGCGGTGTGAAGGACCTCAGCGTGGCTCGGGCCGCGCCGTCCGCGCCATGGGTCAGCTCCGACAGCCCGGCCACCACCAGAACCTCGCCGCCGTGGCGGTGCGACGGCGTGATGGTGACGGCGAAGCGGTCGATCGGTCCCGACCAGGTGTTGGCGGTGCGCAGGATATAGCGCACGGCCCGGATCGTGCCCCATCCGCCGACGTCGTTCGGTCCCCATACGGCGGCGCCGGCCACGGGAGTATAGGTGTGCTCCACCGTCACCGGGCGCTCGGCGGGAAAGGTCTGCCGGCGGTAATGGCGGATGCGCAGCGCCCAGTTCGGCCAGGCCTCGCCGCCCATTCGCTGAACCGCGCCCAGGCGGGCCAGCGAGCCCACGGTGTCCGGTGGCAGCGCCGCCACGCGGTCGCCCAGGCGCGCCGGGTCGGAGTCGTCCAGAAGGCCCAGCCGCGCCAGGGTGTCGGTGACATCGGGGGTTGCGCCACCCGGCGCGCAGACGCCGGTTTCCCAGTCGTAATCGGCGCAACAGCGGTGATGTGGTCCACCGCTATCGTACCAGGCGCCGCCCACGCAGCCGAACGCGCGCCGCTCGCTGTCATAGGTCACCTGGCGGCCGTCCACGGTGGTGCGAAAGGCCATGTCCGCGATGTCCGCGATGCCACCGCCGGCGTCGTCGGGATGGCCCGGCACGATGTCCGGCAGCGGAAAGGCCACGGTGGCGGTGATCGGCCGTCCGCTTCGGTTCTCGAAACGATAGGTCACGCGCACCCGCTCGGGGCTGATGGTCAGGTCCTCGCTGGCCATGTGGAGGCCGGCCGGGGCCTTGGTGAAGACCAGTCCGCCGGCGCCGTGTTCGGCATACCCGTCGTTGGCCAGCGCCGGTCCGGCAAGGGTGGCCAGGATGGCCAGGATGGCGGCCAATGCCGGCGGGCCGAACCCGAGCCGGCGCGGTGACGGTCCGCACCGCCGTTTGCTTGGTGTCATGCTCGCCTCTCCACGGCTGTTTGCCACCCGTGCCACAGTCGCGGCCCAGTGTGGCGAAAGCGCGGCCGAGTGCCTCATGCCTGCGGCCGCCAGGCGTCGGCCAGGTGAACGGGCGTGGTGCCCGGCACGGCGCACACGACGTCGAAGCGAACACCGTGGGCGGCCTCGGCCGGATGCGCGGCCAGCCAGGCCTCGGCGGCCGCCGCCAGCCGACGGCGCTGGGCCGGGGTGACGGCCTCCAGCGCGGCCTCCAGGGTCGGGCGCGCCTTGACCTCGACGAACACAACAACCGGCGCGTCCGGGCCGGGATCAAGCGCGACCAGATCGATCTCGCCGGCCGTGCCGCCGCGCGGCCCGCGAACGCGCCGGTCCAGGATAAGCCAGCCGGACGCGGCCAGCCAGGCGGCGGCGGTGTCCTCGGCGGCGCGTCCGGCGTTCTCGGCGGCGCGCCGGGCCGCGGGCGGACGGCTCCTCGGGGTGGTCATGGCGCCGTGTCCGGGTCCGCCGGGTGCAGGCGCAAGGCGCGCCGGTACAGGTCGCGACGCGCCAGCCCGGTTTCGGCCGCCACGATGGCGGCCGCCGCCTTGGTGCCGAGGCCCTCTGACAGGGCGGTGCGCAGGCGGTCGTCCAGCGCCTCCGGTTCAATGGCGGCGGCGGCGGCCTCGGGGCCGGAGGGCGGCGGGCCGACCACCACCACCACCTCGCCGCGGGGCGGCCCGCTGTCGGCATACAGGGCGGCCAGTGCGTCCAGGCGGTCGCGCCGGGTTTCTTCGAACCGTTTGGTCAGTTCGCGGCAGACGGCGGCCGGCCGCGCCGGCCCCATCCGTTCGGCCATGTCCGTCAGCA
>CAYFTQ010000251.1:0-4660 GCA_964346035.1 uncultured Roseospira sp.
CTATGGCGTGCAGGTCAACAGCCTTGGCCTGACCGAACAGCAGCCGGAAAACAACGTCTACCGCATCCTGATCGAGATGCTGGCGGTGGTGCTGTCGAAGAACGCGCGCGCCCGCGCTGTCCAGCTTCCGGCCTGGAATGAGGCGCTGGGCCTGCCGCGCCCATGGGATCAGCAATGGTCGCTGCGGCTGCAACAGATCGTGGCCTATGAAACCGACCTGCTGGACTACGCCGACATCTTCGACGGCTCTGCCGAGATCGCCCGCAAGGTCGAAATGCTGAAGCAGGAGGCACGCGCCGAACTGGACCGCATCGAGCAGATGGGCGGCGCCGTGGCGGCGATTGAATCGAGCTATATGAAACAGAAGCTGGTGGAATCGAACACCAGGCGCCTGACCGGCATTGAAACTGGCGACATGGTCGTGGTCGGCGTCAACAGATACACCGAGGCGGCCCCAAGCCCGCTGTCCACCGGCGACGGTGCCATCATGGAGGTCGACCCGGCGGCCGAGCGCGAGCAGATCGAGGGCCTGAAGGCCTGGCGTACCCAGCGTGACGACGCCGCCGTCAAGGCCGCCCTGGCCGACCTGGCCGCAGCCGCGCGCGAGGGCCGCAACATCATGGAACCCTCGATCGCCTGCGCCCACGCCGGCGTCACGACGGGCGAATGGGGCCAGACCCTGCGCGACATCTTCGGTGAATACAGGGCGCCCACAGGCGTTGCGCGCGGCGCCGGCGAGGCCACCGCCGGCGGACGCATGGCCGAGGTCCGCGCGCGCGTCTCCGATGTCTCCACCCGGCTGGGCCGGCGCATCAAGATCCTGGTCGGCAAGCCCGGCCTGGACGGCCATTCCAACGGCGCCGAACAGATCGCGTACGGCGATCTGTTCGGCCATTCCAACGGCGCCGAGCAGATCGCCGTGCGCGCCCGCGACGCCGGCATGGAGGTCGTCTATGAAGGCATCCGCCTGACCCCGGCCCAGATCGTCAACGCCGCCGTCGAGGAAGGCGTGCACGTCGTGGGGCTGTCAATCCTGTCCGGCTCTCACGTCACCCTGGTGACCGACGTGCTGGAGCGCATGCGCGCCGCCGGCCTGGGTGACATCCCCGTGATCGCCGGCGGCATCATCCCGCCAGAGGACGAACGCACCCTGATCGCCGCCGGTGCGGCGCGCATCTACACGCCCAAGGACTATGACCTGACGGCCATCATGGACGACATCGTCTCCATCGTGGACCCGGACCAGCAGCGCGCCGCCGAGTAGCCGCAGACGCCTTGGCGCACCGGCGCGGCCCCGCCCAGGCTAGGCCGCCGCGCTGGACGACCCGCCGGCGCGGCCCGCGCCGGCGGTCGTGCCGACGGGGTCCACCACCTCGCCGCGCTCGCTTTCCAGCGCCTGCACCGCCGCCGCCCTGGTCAGGACCAGCTTGACGTCGCGCAGCTTGTCCCTGTGGGTGACTTTCATGCCGAAGACATCCTTTATGTAGAATACATCCACCACCCTCTCGCCGTAGGTATTCACGCGCGCGCTGGCGATCTGCACGTTCAGTTTCGTCAACGCGGCCGTCACCGCGTAAAGGAAGCCGGGACGATCCCGTCCGTTGACCTCAACCACGGTGTGGGTCTTGGAGGCCTGCTCGTGAATGATGACGCGCGGCGGCACCGAGAACGCCTTGGCCCGCGCCGGCAGCGAGCGGGACTTGCGGGCCAGTTCTCCGCGCAGATCCAGGCGGCCGCGCAGCGCCGACAGCACAGTCGCCTTCAGGCGGTTCAGGCGTTCGGGCTGTTCCAGCGCCTCACCGGCGGCTGACTGAACCGTGAAGGTATCCAGCGCCATGCCGTTGGACAGGGTGAATATCTTGGCCTCGACGATGGACGCGCCAGCCAGGGCCAGACCGCCGGCGATTTTGCTGAACAGACCCGGATGGTCGGGCGCGTGGACCAACACCTCGGTCACTCCGACTGTCTGGTCCGACCGGGTATCGACGATCAGCGGCTCCACGTCGGTCTCGCCCGTTTCAGCGGCCTCGTCGGCCGCGCGGTTTTCCGCCTCCATGATCAGGCCGGCGTGTCGGACGTGGGCCTCGGTATCGAACGTCAGCCAGTAGCCCGGATAGCCATGCGAGAGGTGGCGTTCCACCCGTTCCGCCGGCACCGACCCGGACAACGCCACGCGCACGGCGTCCTTGGCCCGTTCGATGCGCCGGTCCTGCGGCTGAGCCGCCATGTTGCCGGTCAGGTATTCTTCCGTCCGGTAATACAGGTCGCGCATCAACTGCGCTTTCCAGTTGTTCCAGATGCCCGGCCCGACCGCCATGATATCAACGCAGGTCAGTACGGCCAGCAGCTTCAGACGCTCGGGCGACTGCACCTTTTCGGCGAAGTCCTCAATGGTCTTCATGTCATCGACATCGCGCTTGAAGGCCACCCGGCTCATCGCCAGGTGCTCCAGCACCAGCCAGGCGACGGTGTCGGTTTCCTCCTCCGTCAGGCCCAGGCGCGGGCACAATTCGTGCGCGACCTCGGCCCCCAGCACGGAGTGGTCCCCGCCCCGCCCCTTGGCGATGTCGTGCAGCAACACGGCCACATACAGGGCGCGCCGGGACTGCACCTGTCGCACGATACGGGAGGCCACCGGCAGGCGGTCTGCCAGCACTCCGTTCTCGATGCGCGACAGGATCCCGATGGCGCGGATGGTGTGCTCGTCGGTGGTATAGACGTGGTACATGTCGTACTGCATCTGCGCCGTCACCCGCGCGAAATCGGGGACGAAACGGCCGAACACCCCGGCCTCGCTCATCAGGCGCAGGATGTTGTCCGGCTCCCGCCGATGCGTCAGCAGAGCCATGAACAGCCGGTTGGCCTCCGGGTCCTCGCGCAGGCCCTTGATCCGGCCCAGGCTCTCCGTCACCTGCCGCAGGGTGTCGGGATGGATGTCCAGCCCATGCTCGTGCGCCACCAGGAACAGGCGCAGAAGCGCGAGCGGGTCGGTTGCGAACAGTGTCGGCGTGGGTGTGGCCAGCCGGGTGCCGTCCATGACGAAACCCTCCAGCCGCTGGCGACTGGGCCGAAACCCGGGCACGGAGGACAGCAGAGGCCGGCGCTTCTGCTCTTCTTCCAGCACGGACAGAAAGATGCGCGTCAGGTTGCCGACGTCGCGCGCGACAAGGAAATAGTGCTTCATGAAACGTTCGACGCGACTGCCGGAAGATCGGTCGCGATAGCCCATGCGCTCGGCGATGCGGGGCTGGACATCGAAGGTCAGACGTTCCTCGGCGCGGCCGGACAGGTAATGCAGGTGGGCGCGCACGGTCCACAGGAAGGCCCGGGCGCGGGCGAATGTGTGCGCCGCGCGCTCGGTCAGGACACCCTGATCGACCAGATCGGCCATGTCGCCCACCCGATACAAATAGCGCGCGATCCAGAACAGGGTGTGCAGGTCGCGCAGGCCGCCCTTGCCCTCTTTTATGTTGGGTTCCAGCACATAACGCGAGTCGCCCAGTCGCTCGTGACGCTGGTTGCGTTCGGTCAGCTTGGCGGTCAGGAACTCGGCCCCGGAGCCGGCCACGACGCGCGCCTGAAAGCGCTGCGTCAGGCTCTGGAACAGGGCGCGCTCGCCCCAGATGTAGCGCGCCTCCAACATGGCCGTGCGGATGGTCAGGTCGGCGCGGGCCTGACGCAGGCACTCGTCAATGGACCGGGTGGCATGACCGACCTTCAGGCCCAAATCCCACAGCACATAGAGCATGGTCTCGACCACCTGCTCGATACGCGGCGTGGTGCGATAGGGCAGCAGGAACAGAAGGTCGATGTCCGAGAACGGCAGCATCTCGCCGCGCCCGTAGCCGCCCACGGCCAGGACGCAAAGCTGATCGCCCTTGGTCCGCGCCGCCTGGGGAAACAGCAGCAGGGTCGTGGCATCGTGCAGCAGCCGGACGATCTGGTCCATGAGATAGGTATTGGCGGCGCAGACCTGGCCCCCGCCGGCGCGCTCCCGTTCGAACCGGCGCTGCACCTCGTCGCGGCCATGGGCAAGGGCGTCGCGCAAAACCGCCAGCACCGCGCCGCGCAGATCCCGGCGCACCGCCTGGGTACTGCCGCCAGAGGCGCGCACGATCGCCGCCTGCGACTCGATATGCGCCACCAGCGCCTTGCGGTCGATGATCTGACGCGGTCTGAGCGGCCTGGACACGGGCATGACGGGCAATCCTGGCAATGGCACGGTCAATCGTGCGAAACATGGAAAAGCTTGGGGTCCCTGCGGTCCCGCGTCAACCCGCGTGCCAGCGCGCGGTCATGGGCTTTTCTCTTGAACCCTGCCTTGGCTTCTTCCAAATAGCATTTGCAGGTGAGACCGCGTGCTCCGGCCCCTGTTGCCCGTCCGGCCCCGACGATAGCCCACCCGCCGGCCCGGCCGCCAAGCCGGGATGGCCCGACCCGGTTGCGAACAAAGACCATGCAGATCTATCTGCCGATCGCCGAAATGTCGGTCAACGTCTTCCTGATCCTGGGCATGGGCTGGGGCATCGGGTTTCTGTCCGGCGCCTTCGGTGTCGGCGGCGGTTTTCTGATGACGCCGCTGCTCATGTTTCTGGGGATACCGCCACCGGTGGCGGTGGGAACCGGTGCCAACCAGATCGTGGCGTCCTCGGTAACCGGC
>CAYFTQ010000252.1:0-4634 GCA_964346035.1 uncultured Roseospira sp.
GACTTCAAGCTGCCGCCGGGCGGCATCGTCGGCGTGATCGGCCCCAACGGCGCCGGCAAAACAACGCTGTTCCGCATGATCACCGGCCAGGATCAACCCGATTCCGGCGCTCTGCACGTCGGCGAGTCGGTCAAGCTGGGCTATGTCGACCAAAGCCGCGACAGCCTGGACGCCAAGAAGACGGTCTGGGAGGAAATCTCCGACGGATTGGACGAACTGGACCTGGGAAAGCGCAAGATCCCGTCGCGAGCCTACGTCGGGCAGTTCAACTTCCGCGGACCGGACCAGCAAAAAAAGGTCGGTCAGTTGTCCGGCGGGGAACGCAACCGCGTGCATCTGGCCAAGATGCTCAAGAGCCATGCCAACGTGTTGCTGCTCGACGAACCGACCAACGACCTGGACGTCGAAACCCTGCGCGCGCTGGAAGAGGCGCTGCTGGAATTCCCCGGATGCGCCGTGGTCATCTCGCACGATCGCTATTTCCTCGACCGCATCGCCACCCACATCCTGGCCTTCGAGGGGGACAGCCACGTGGAATGGTTCGAGGGCAATTTCGAAAGCTATCTGGACGACAAGAAACGCCGCCTGGGTCCGGAGGCCGCCGAGCCGCACCGCATCAAGTACAAACCGTTGGCGCGCTGACCGGCGCCGGCCATCGGCCGTTTGCCGGCGGCGTGCTCGGGCGTAGCATGGTCCGATCTCCGCCAGGAGGCGGCGGGATCAACGCGGGAGCGGCGCATGGCGGACGGCGATACGGCCGGCGATGGCCGCCGGACCAGCGGCACAGGGCCGGCCCAGACCGGACTGTTGCAGAGCGACGAGGCTGTCCGGCTGCTGGATCACATGGGCGACCCGGTCTTCATCCACGACCGGGACGGGCGATTGCACGCGGTCAACGAAGCCGCCTGCACGGTGCTCGGCTACAGCCGCGAGGATCTGCTGGGCATGAGCGTGACGGACGTCGAGACGTCGGTCACGCTCGATCAGGTGCGTGCCCTGTGCGACCAAATCCGGCGCCAGGACAGCCCCTTGAGCCTGAACGGCCTGCACCGACGCAAGGACGGTGGCCTGGTCCCCGTTGAAGTGCGCGGCACGCACATGGTGCGCGACGGGCACGACCTGTTCGTCATCACCGCGCGCGACATGACACGTCATCGTCAGGCCGCCGAGCTGTTGCGGGACAGCGAACAGCGCATGCGAACGCTGATCGAGACCAGTCCCTTCGGCATCGCGGTAACCCGCGCCGATGGCTCCCCCGTGATGGTCAACGGCCGCCTCGCCAGCCTGCTGGGCCGCGACCGCAACGACCTGGGCCGGACCAGCTTCAGGGACCTGTATGCCTGCCCGCAGGAGCGAGCCCGGCTGGTGGAGCTGTTCGCGTTCAGGGGCGCGGTGCGTGACCACGAGGTGCGGTTGCTGGCCCTGGACGAGGGCGGCCGCCCGATCCAGCGTCACTTTCAGGTCTCGTGGCAGCCAACCCGGTTCCAGGGCGGCGATGCCATCGTCAGTTGGTATCACGACATCACGCATCGGCGCCTCGCCAATGCCGACATGGAAGACCTGCACGCCGAGCTTCAGTACCGCATCGAGGAACGCACCCGCGAACTGGGCGTGGAAATCACGGAGCGCCGCTATGCCGAGGCGGCCCTGCGGGAAGCCAACGCGTTCCTGGAACAGAAGGTCGAGGAACGAACCGAGTACCTGAAGAAGGAAATCGACCAGCGCCGCCGCGCGGAAAAAGAACGCGAGAAGACCGAGATGGAGCTGCTCGACATTATCGAGAGCGCGCCCATCGCGGTCGGCATCTCCGATCTGGACGGGCGCTTCCTGTTCTGGAACCCCATGTTCTTCAGGCTTGGACGCCAGCACATCGAGGACAACGGCAAGGTCAGCTTCGGCCTGGACTTCATCGAAGCCGACTTCATGCCGTCAATGCAAGCGCGTCTCAATGCTGGTGAGACGGTCGAGCACATCGAGGCGCGCATTCTGGCCGGAGAGAACGATCTTCGCTGGGTGCTGATCTCCATGCGGCGGTTGTCCTTCGAAAGCCAGGCCGCAAACCTGACATGGGTCTTCGACATCACAGACATGAAGGACCAGGCAGCGGCCCTGGACGAGGCCCGCCAGGCGGCCGAGGCCAGCGTGCGCGCCAAGTCGGCCTTCCTGGCCACCATGAGCCACGAGATCCGGACGCCCATGAACGGCATCATCACGATGGCCGAGATGTTGTCCCTGACCCGGCTGGACGGCGACCAGCGCCACATGCTTGACGTGGTGCTGGATTCGGCCAATGCGCTTCTGACCATTATCGACGAGATCCTGGACTTCTCGAAGATCGAGGCCGGCCGGGTCAGCCTGGAGACCGTCAGCTTTTCGGTCATGCAGTTGACCGAGCGGGTCTCGGACCTGCTGGCCGCGAAGGCCGAACAGCGCGGCCTGGACTTGATCACCCGCACCGACCCCGACATGCCCGATCATTTCGAGGGCGATCCCCACCGATTACGGCAGATCCTGATCAATCTGGTCGGCAATGCCATCAAGTTTACCGAAACCGGCCACATCACCGTTTCGGTTTCGCTGACGCGGACCGACCCCACGGACCCGATCGATCCGGGGGCCGCGCGGCTGGTGCGTTTTACCGTCTCGGACACCGGCATCGGCATGACCGATGAGCAGATCGCAACCTTGTTACAGCCCTTCTCACAGGCCGACAGCTCCACGCAGCGCCGTTTCGGCGGCACCGGGCTGGGCCTGTCCATCTGCCGAACCCTGGTGGACCTGATGAAGGGCCGTATCGGCGTGGACAGTTCGCCCGGCCAGGGGTCGTGCTTCTGGTTCGAGGTGCCCCTGGCTTTGCGTCCGGAACGGCGCAACCTGGTGCCTCCGCCGATCGAGGACGCACGCGTCCTGATCGCCGGCGAGGGGCCGGAATCGGTGGCGCACATCCGGGCCATCCTGGCATGGGGACAGGCCGGGCCGATCATCGCCCCCACGGTGGACGCGACCAAGGCAGCGCTGATGAATGCCCTGATCGGGGCCACGCCCCTGGACGCCGTGATCCTGGATCGGCGGCTGGACGGCGAGCCGGCCACCCGTCTGGTGGACGACATCGTCCGCCTGGGTGGTCAGCGGCCACCGCCGATCATCGCCATCGTGCCGCGCGGCAGTCCGTCCACCAGCACACTGGCGCAACGCGCCGGGGTCAGCGCCGTGATCGGCTGGCCGATCCACCGGTTCGAGGTCCTTTTCACGCTGTCCATCGTGCTTGGCCGCATCTCTGCGGATGCGCTGTCGCCATGGCGCCGGCGCGAAACCGATCGCGGCGTGTCCGGCAGGATCGGCAACTGGCAGGCGCCGGATCGCCGGCTGGCCGAACAGGAAGGGTGTGTCGTTCTGGTGGCAGAAGACAACGCCACCAACCAGACCGTGATCCGGATGCTGCTGGATCGCCTTGGCCTGGTGGCCGACCTGGCCGCGAACGGAGTCCAGGCGATCGACTGCTTCAACCGGACATCCTACGGGTTGGTCATCACGGACTGCCACATGCCGGAAATGGACGGCTACGAACTGACCGAACGGATCCGGATGCGCGAGGGCGGACTGGAGGCGCCCCACAAGACCCCCGTCATTGCCCTGACCGCCGACGCTGTCGCCGGAACCGCGCGCCAGTGCCTGGATCGTGGCATGGACGACTATCTGACCAAGCCGATCGCCGCCGCCGACCTGGAAGCGGCCATCGAACGCTGGCTGCCGCGCGCGCTGTCGCTGCGAACGCAGCGCGTGACGCCGAAGCCGCCGCCGCCCGCTGCCCCGCACCCGGACGGCACCGCCGTCCGGTGGGGCGTTGAGCCACCCGCCACGGCCCCAGACGCCCCTGACCCGCCACCCGCGATCGGCGAAGTCCCCTTAGAGGAGACCGACGCCGTGCTGGACACCTCGGCGCTGATGGACCTGGTGGGCGGGGATGCCGCCATGCTCAAGACCCTGCTGCTGGAGTTCGTGGACTCCAGCGCGGGCGATGTCCAGACCACCCTGGAGGCGATCGACGCAAACGATTGGGAAAAAGCGCGTAAAGCCGCACATACCGTCTCCGGCGCGGCCCGGTCGGCGGGCGCGGTTCAGGTCGGCTCGCTGTTCAAGCAGGTCGAGGCCGCCCTTTTGCAGGGCGATCAGGACACCCCGGTCCGCCTCAAAGCCTTGCTGCGCCCCGCGTTCGACGCCGCCCGCGCCGCCATCGAGGCGCTGTAGCAAGGCGCTCTCGCAAGGCCCTCGCCGCGCCCGGGCATCAGGTCGCGGGTTCGTCGTCCTCAACCCGGCCGCCGGTCAGCACGACCATGACAACCATGACAAGTGCCGTCAGCCCCAGCACGACGTAAATGATCCACCACTGCTGGAAAACGAAGACCGCCATATACCCCAGCAATCCGGCAAGCGCCACGGCCAGGATGGGAATCAGCTTCAGGGTCACCATGGGATCGCGCTCCCTGTCGATGCGGACCGGCGGGCTCCCTCGACCGAAACCCGCCCTTCATTCCGGATAGCGCATCCGCGCGCGGGTGTCCAGAAAACCCGGTACGGACCAGCAGTTCTCAGGATGGGTTTGTGATGTGGTGTTGCCGGGATTGGCGGTGAAG
>CAYFTQ010000253.1:0-4616 GCA_964346035.1 uncultured Roseospira sp.
GGCGCTGAGCGAGACCTGTTTCGTAATCGCCTGCGGGTCGGCGGTGGAACCCCTGCGCGAGCGCGGGATACGGGTTGATGCCTGCACCATCATCGAACGCGGGCGGCGTCAGCCCAAGCTGTTCAAGTCCATCGCGGAGCGCGTCGATCTGTCGGACGTGACCATGATCGCCAGTTCCACCGTGGAGCCCGACGTTCAGCCGTGTTTCAAGGATGGATACTACTTTTTCCGTCCGGGCCTGAGCACCGTGAAAGGGTTCGGAGGCGGCGGGGAACACACCCTTTCCGGGTGCGACCCAACCGTGTCCAATCTTGGTGTGTCCACGGCCGTGTTCCTGGGTTTCCGCAAGCTGGTCCTGTGTGGCGTCGATTATGGCTCCGTGGACGCGGCCGTTCACCACAGCGCCAACACGCTGTATTTCCGGGAAACCGACAGCCCGGTGGACCTGGACCCGAAATTCAATCTCCGCACCCCTGCCACCTTTGGGGGCATGATGCAGACCAACTTCGTGTTCTCCTGGGCGCGCCAGAGCATGGGCAACATGGTGACGGCGGGTCGCGACTTTACGGTCTATAACCTGTCCGACGGCGCCATTGTGCCCGGCAGCGTGCCGCTGACGCCGGACACCCTGGGCGCGCTGACCCGCGTTTTTCCGGTTGGAACCGGGGGCCGCGACATCACGCTGAAAAGCAAGCCGTTCAACCGCGAACGGTATTTCTATGACCTGATGGTGATGGACGGGTTCGTGCGGCGCCTGCGGGCGATCTTCGAGACCCTGTCGTGGCGCAACCGGCGCGACATCGTCGCATCCCTGACCGTCGTCCTGTGGACCGATCAAGCGCGCCATCCCTTCCAGATGATATTTCGCGGCACGTTGACCCGCATGCTCTGGGCCGTGCTGGGGGCACTGAGCCGCATGACCGAGACGGAACGTGCCCGGCACGAACCCAACCTGCGCGTCGCGGTGCTGGCCAGCCTGGACGGCATGGCGCAGGAACTGGACGACCTGATCCGCCATGGCATCCGCCGCCTTGATCGCGACGACCCGCGCCGGATGTAGCGTTGCCCGGGGCGGAGCCGACGGCCGATTCCTGGCCGGCCAACCTTGATATTCGTCAATGCCCGGCCGAAACAGTCTCGTCATGATCCGGGACGTCCAAGGACCCCGAAGGAACCGGCGGGCGGGGCGCCTCCTTCCAAGGAAGGAGGCGCACAAGCCGGCCGACTTATGTCATACGGGTGGCTTGTCAGATTGTTCCGCGACCGCGTAGAAGCGCGCGTCCGGGGCCATGCCCCGTTTCTCTAACAGACTGGTAGCAGAATGGGATCCGATAGCACCTCCCTGACCGCCGAAGAGGCCCTGAATATGTGGCGGCTCGCCATTGTCGAGAGTGTTCGGTGCGATACGCCGGACCTTTCATCCCGGCAGATGGCCGTTCTTTTGAGCGTCTACATGACGGACGGACCGCACACGGTGCGGGGGCTGGCCCGCACGCTGGATATCTCCAAGCCGGCCATCACCCGCGCGCTCGACAGATTGGGGGACTATGGCCTGCTGACCCGCCAGGTCGATGACGATGACCGCCGCAGTGTTCTGGTCCGGCGCACCCAGGCCGGAGCGGATTTCCTGTCGTCCCATGCCGGCCTTGTCATCAAGGCCGCGACGCTGGCGTCCGCGCCGACGGCCGCCAACGAGGCCGGCCAGGCCAACGCTCCGGCGATCAGGGACGGCGGCCAGCGCCCGGCCAGCGAGGGTATCGCCCTCAGCAGCCTGGAAGTGGCCTGAACCACGCCGGCGACCGGGCCGCGGTCAAGGCGGTCTGGCGGCTCGGCATGGAATTCATCGTTTCGCCTGCAGACGAAGTCCGGTATCCTGCCGCCTTATTGTGGCCATGATCGGCGCTCGCGAGGGCCGATCCAGCTTGGATGCCAGCCATGCTGAGCCTTTCTCGTGGTCCCGGCACACAGCCCGCGCACGGCCCGACGGCGGCAGCGGGACGGATGCCGATCGCCGTTCTGCTGGCGGCGCTGCTGGTCGCCTTGCTGGCGGGCGCTGCGGGCGGCCTGGTGGGCGGCCTGAGTCCGGCCCAGGCCCAGACCCACGACCAGACCGGCACGATCGCGCCGCCCCCGACAGCCAGGCCGGGGCCGGACGTGATCGGATCGGCGCCACCACCCGGCCAGCGGGCGGCGCAGGGCGTGGATCTGGCCATGCGGCCGGTGCCCGCGCCGGCCCCTCGCCCCGGTCGCAAGCCGACCCCACCCCGGCCCGATGTCGCCGACCTGATCGCTGCGGCCGGCCTGCGTCCCGATCAGGTGGGCTATGTGGTCCTTGATCTGGAGACCGGCGAGCGACTGGACAGCCACAATGCGGGGCAGAGCACGTTTCTGCCGGCCTCGGTCATGAAGGTGCCGACCACCCTGGCCGCGCTCGCACTGTTGGGGCCGGACCACCGCTTCTCGACCGTGCTGCGCTTTGATGGCACGCGAGCCGCCGGCGGGGTGTGGCGCGGAACCCTCACGCTTGTCGGCGGCGGCGATCCGGTGCTGGAGTCCGACGATCTGCGCGATCTGGCGGCAAAGCTGAAAGCCGCCGGGCTGCGTCGCCTGGATGGCACCTTCAGGCATGATGATTCCGCCCTGCCCGGGCGCGCCAGCCTGGAACCCACACAGCCGCCCGAACACGCCTACAACCCCGGCCTGTCGGCGCTCAGCCTGGATTTCAACCGTGTCCGGGTGCGCTGGGATACGGACTCCGCGCGCCTGATCGAAATCCACGGAACCCCGCCCGTGGCGCCCATCCGCATCCACCGCGACGGCCCCGACACCGCCGACGACTGGTCGCCCGCCGGCCCGGTGCTGCGCCATGGCTTCGCGCCCATTGGCACCCGCGATGCGCGGGGACCGGTGGTCGAAACCTGGCGGCTGTCCCCCGTGGTCGGGCCATCCGGCGAACGCTGGTTGCCGGTGCGGGCGCCGGCGCCGTTCACCGCCACGGTCTTTCACGCCCTGGCCGCCGAGGCCGGAATCGTTCTGCCCCAGCCGGCGCCGGCCACCACACCGGCACGCGGCCCCATCGTCGCCCGACACGACAGCCCGCGCCTGGAAGCGATCGCCGCCGCCGGCCTGGAATACTCCAACAACCTGCTGGCCGAGATGGTCGGACTGGCCACCACCCGCGCCCTGACGGGGCGCCCCCTGACCATCGAACAGTCCGCGCCAATCCTGGCCGACTGGCTCAGCCGCGCGGTACCCGGCGTGGACTGGTCTGGCTTCGAGATGGCCAATCACTCCGGGCTGTCACCCGCCAACCGTGCCACCCCGGAACAGATCGCCGCCTTGCTGCGCTTCGCCCATGCGCAGGGCGCCACCCTGGCGCGGGCCGGCGACTATCTGGCGCTGTTGCCCCGACGCCAATTCCGGACGCCGGGCAATGACAGCGTCGCCCGGCTGGCGCGGGCCGGCGCCACCATCCCCCGGGTCTGGGCCAAGAGCGGCACCATCTATCATGGGCGCGGCCTGGCCGGGGTGCTGCAAAGCCGTGGCGGGCGGCGCCTGGTGTTCACCGTGTTCACCGCCGACCTAGCGGCGCGGCGGGCCTTCGACCAGGGCTATCTGCACTACTCCGGCCACGCCATCCGGCAGGCCCGCAGCGACCTGAGGCGCGCCCGCGACCTGGAACACGCGCTGTTGCTGAAGTGGATGGTCGAGCACTGATCCCGGCACGGCCGCCGCCGCGCCCCGGCTGGAACCGGGCGGCGGACGGACGGCGGGCTACTGCCCGAACAACGTATCGAAGGGAATGGCGTAGTTGACCGTCAGATTCTCGATCCCGGGGTTGCGGTCGCCCAGCCCGGCGTTCGAGATGTGATGGTAGGCCATGCCGAGCCGGCTGCCGTCGTCGAACTGCCAGGCGGCCTCGATCCCGGTGCGGAACTCCAGCGGATAGCCCAGGTCGCGGGCGTTGCCTTCCTCGTAGAAGCCAAGCGCGGCGCTGGGGGTGACGATGATGTTGTCGCCGAAAAAGACGTCCATGGCAAAGCCGCCATAGCCGTAAACCGAACCCTGGTGCGAGACCTCCACGCCGGCGATGGGCGTCAAGCGCCACAGCTTGTAGGGCAGACGGGCTTCCATGCGGACCAAGCCGTAGGTCTCGTTGCCCTTGTCGGTCTCGTTGTCCACGCGGATGTTGTAGGCGCCCAGGCCGGCAGCGATCCGGAACGGTTCTTCCGGCCCCTCGGCCCAGATGTCATTGCCGCGCATGTAGTCGCCCAGCATGCCGGCGGCGACAATGCCCAGCGACGAAAAGGCGATGATGTTGAAGTCGGCGTCCGCATGGGCCGGACGCGGCGTCATGGCGGCAACCAGCGCCGCCGCGCTCACGGCTCCACCCAGGGCGAGCGCGCCGACCAGACGGCGCGACCGTGAAAGCATCATCATGGTGTCCCCCGCAGCCGATAGCAGCATCCGTCAGGGGCGGGCCTCGCCCCTGACCGCCCCCGGACGCGCCGACGACCCGGGCACTTTAGCGGTTGTGGCCGTGATTGCAAGCCGCTGCCCAGCCTTGACCTGCACAGCCTGATCGAATGCCGAGCGACGATGAGAGCGGCCGGTGC
>CAYFTQ010000254.1:0-4595 GCA_964346035.1 uncultured Roseospira sp.
GGTGTTTCGGGTCCATGTTGGCCTGGATCTTGAAAACGAAGCCGCTGACCTTGCGTTCCTCGGGCGCCACCATGCGCTCGGCGCTCGGTTGCGGGCGCGGCGAGGGCGCCAGTGCCGCCAGCCCCTCCAGCAGCTCACGCACACCGAAATTGTTGATCGCGGAGCCGAAGAAGACCGGCGTCATGTGTCCTTCCCGGTAGGCCTGCAACGAGAAATCGGGGCACAGCCCGCGAGCCATCTCCACGTTTTCGCGCAGGGTCGCGACGGCATCGGCGGGCAACATGGCCTCCAGTTTGGGGTCTTCCAGTCCGGAGCAGGATTCACCTTCGTCCGGCAGCCCCCCCTTGGCGCCCTTCTCCAGCAGCACCAGGCGGTCCCGGAACAGGTCGTAACAGCCCTTGAAGTCGCGCCCCATGCCGATGGGCCAGCTTGCCGGGGTGACGTCCAGGGCCAGGGACTGCTCGATCTCGTCGAGCAGGTCGAAGGGGTCCCGCGCCTCGCGGTCCATCTTGTTGACGAACGTCAAGATGGGGACGTCGCGCAGGCGGCAGACCTCGAACAGTTTTCGGGTCTGTTCCTCGATGCCCTTGGCCGCGTCGATCACCATGACGGCGGAATCCACTGCGGTCAGGGTGCGATAGGTGTCCTCGCTGAAGTCCTCGTGGCCCGGAGTATCGAGCAGGTTGAAGACGCAGCCGCCGTATTCATAGGTCATGACCGAGGAGGCGACCGAGATGCCGCGTTCGCGTTCCACCTTCATCCAGTCGGAGTGCGCCCGGCGGGCCTCGCCACGCGCCTTGACGGCGCCGGCCAACTGGATGGCGCCCCCGAACAGCAGCAGTTTTTCCGTAAGGGTCGTCTTGCCGGCGTCCGGATGGCTGATGATGGCGAAGGTCCGGCGCCGTGCGATGGTGTCGTCGGCGGGGCGGCCCTCCGTGGCGGAAGATGGGGCGGTCTGGGACATGCTGCTTGGTCTCGGTCTGAATCGAAGGAATGGAACGTCAGGATCCGGCGGACTGTGCGACCCGTTCGGCCGCGATGCGAGTCCTTTCTGGGCCATGGCCGACAGCTACAGCCAGTCGCGCAACCGGTGGACCATCATGGCCATCATCAGCATCGGTGTGCGCAGCAGGCGGCCGCCGGGAAAGGGCAGGTGGCGAATACGCGCGAACAGGTCGAAGCGCTCCTCCTGCCCGGCCACCACTTCAGCCATCAGTTTGCCGGCCAGGCTGGTCAGGCCGACGCCGTGTCCGGAAAACCCATGCGCGAACAGCACCCGCCGCCCGACACGGCCGAAGTGGGGCAGGCGGTTGACGGTGATGGCCACGTATCCGCCCCAGGCGTGCGAGATCGGCACGTCGGCCAGGTCGGGAAACACACCCAGCATGGTGCGCCGCATGGCGTGCGCGACACTGTGAGGCTCGACTCGGGAATAGCTCACGCGACCGCCGAACAGCATGCGGTGATCGGCGGACAGGCGGAAATAGTTCAGCACGAAGTTGACGTCAGACACGCCCTCGTTGCCGGCAATCAGCCTGCGCGCGCGGTGCTCTCCCAGCGGCTCGGTCGCGATGATGTAGGTTCCCACCGGCATGATGCGCGACCCGATGGCGGGAACCGCGCGCCATAGATAGGCGTTGCCCGCCAGCAGCAGCCATCGCGCCCGGATGCGGCCGGTCGGGGTATGGATCAAGACGCCCTCGGCGGTATCCTCGTGGGCGGTCATGGGGCTGCCCTCGTGGATCACCGCTCCGGCATGTTCGGCGGCGGCGGCCAGACCCAGTGTGTAGTTGAGCGGGTGAAGATGGCCTCCGCCGGGGTCGTGGAGCGCCCCGACATACCGGGACGACCCGATCCGCTCTTGGGTGGTGATCCGGTCCCAGGGCTCCAGGCCGCGATAGCCCATGCGGCTCCATTCATCGGCCGTTTCCTCCAGTTCGCGCACCTGACGGTCTTTCAGCGCCACATCCACATGCCCGGGCACGAAGTCGCAGGCGATGGCATGACGGCCGATGAGGTCCTTGACCAGGGTCACGGCCTCCTCGCCCAGGTCCCAATAGGCCTGCACGGCGGCCGGGTCCAGTTGCGCCCGGATCGGGGCCAGACCGGCGGCATAGCCCGCGATGAGCTGGCCGCCGCTGCGCCCGGAGGCACCAAAGCCGACCGATCGGTCCTCCAGGACATGCACCCGAAAGCCGCGCTCGGCCAGGGTCAGCGCGGCCGAAAGGCCGGTCATGCCGGCGCCCACCACGCACACGTCGGTGTCCACCGGGCCAGTGTCGAGGGCGGGGCGGGGCGGCGCGGGCCGGGCCGTCTGCGTGTAATACGACTCGGGCGGCGGCGCCGGGGCGGCCTTGGCGCGCGCGGGCGGAGACAGCGAAATCATGAAAGGAACAGACCCGAAATGCGCGGTGAAAGGCGTTCGGCGGCGGCCCCGGCGGGGCCGCCTGCGCCACCCTGTTTGGCCCAGGCGGCCGTTGGGATCAAGCAGCGCTGTGGTGTGATCGGCAGGGTTCAGGCATACTAGACGGCCACCCTGACAGGATCGGCGGTGGTAACGTTCTGATAACCTGCGTGCGGTACGATGCCTCTGAAGATAACCTTGAAGCCTCACGAGAAAGTAATCATTGGATCGGCCGTGCTGTCCAATGGCTCGGGAAAGTCCGAACTGGTGATTCACAACCGGGTTCCGGTCGTTCGTCAGAAAGACATCCTGACAGAAGAGGAAGCGGATACACCGGCCAAGCAGATTTACTATCGTATTCTACGGATGTACCTTAATCCCTCCGATGAGGTTTCGTTTCATGATTTTTATGGTCCACTTGTCCGCCACATCGCCCAGATGTCCGTCGATGAACGCGGCCTTGAACTGTCCACGGAAATGTCCAAGTGGATCATCGCAGGTGACCACTACAAAGCCCTCAAGGTGTGTAAGAAACTGATCGAATACGAAGCGGAGTTGATCGACAATGGCCAAGGACCAGCTCAAAGCCTATCAGGGTGCGCAGCAGCAGAACATGACGCCCCGGCAGGCGGAGGCCATGGCGTTCACGAAGGCCGCCGCCATGATGGAAGAAGCGAAGCGAAACCCGAGTGATGGCTCCATCATGGCTCAGGCGCTACGCTTCAACCAGTTGTTCTGGACCATTCTCCAGGCCGATATCACGGACCCGGCCAACCAGCTTCCGAACGAGTTGAAGGCCAACATCATGAGTCTGAGCATCTTTGTTGACAAGCAGACCACCAAGGCGCTGCGTTCTGCCAAAACGGACGATCTGGAGTCCCTGATCGCCATCAACCGCAACCTGGCCATGGGTCTGCGCGAGGGTCAGGCGGACCAGACGCTCCCCTCGTCTGCGCCGGTATCCCCGCCGCCTTCGGGCGGCAGTGCCGTGGTCTGACGTCCGTATCGACCACGAGAATCAGAGACCGGTATGCCGTTCCGACCCCAAGGCGAGATTCGTGCGGCCCGCATCCTTGTGGTCGATGACGAGCCCGCAAACGTGATCCTTCTGCGCACGGTCCTGGACGGCGCGGGTTTCGACAACATCACGACCACGCTCGATCCCCAGGCGGTGGTTCCGCTGCACCAGAAGCAGCGCTTCGACCTCATCCTCCTGGACCTGCGCATGCCGGCGATGGATGGGTTCGCGGTCATGGAGGCTCTGAAGCCTCTTCATACCGCCGATTATCTGCCCGTCATCGTCCTGACCGCCCAGTCCGACCGCGAAACCCGCCGCCGCGCTCTGGATCTGGGCGCGCGCGATTTCATCCTGAAGCCTTTCGCGCTTGAGGAAGTGGTCCTTCGGGTCCGGAATCAGCTTGAAATGCGCCTTTTGCATCAATCGCTTGAGGATCGCGTTGCGGCCCGCACCAGCGAGTTGGTGGATACCCAGCGCGAGGTTCTGCAACGACTGGCGCGCGCGGGTGAATACCGGGACAACGAGACCGGCGCCCATGTCATGCGCATGGCGCATAGCTGTCGCATGCTTGCGCGCGCCGCCGGCCTGGACGAGGCTCAAGCCGAACTAATCTATCTGGCCAGCCAGATGCACGACATCGGCAAGATCGGCGTTCCCGACTCGGTGCTCCTCAATCCCGGGCGCCTGTCGGCCGAAGAGTGGGCCGTGATGCAATCCCATGTGTCGATGAGCGGCGAGATCCTGTCAAACCCGCGCTCGGATCTGCTCAAGATGGCGCGCGTCATCGCGCTGACCCATCACGAAAAATATGACGGCACCGGCTACCCGGCCGGTCTGGTGGGCGAGGACATCCCGATCGAGGGGCGCATCGCGGCCATCTGTGACGTTTTCGACGCCCTGACCTCGATTCGCCCCTACAAGGCAGCCTGGACGGTTGACGAGGCCGTCGCCTTCGTGCGGGACAATGCCGGCGCCATGCACGACCCGCGCCTTGTGGCGCTGTTCCTGGACCTCGTTCCAGAGGTTGTGGCCCTGCGACGTGTCTATCAGGACTAGATCGGATCTCACGCCAGCACGCGCCCCATGATCGAGCCGCAGCGGGGGCCGGCGGCAACCGCACCCGCCGTCCGGGCCCGCCGTTGCAGGCCGGGACGGGACCAGGAGCCATCACAT
>CAYFTQ010000255.1:0-4583 GCA_964346035.1 uncultured Roseospira sp.
CTGCGCCGGCGATCAGCAGCACCGGCGCCATGACGGAAAGCATCGACGAGACCATGGGATCCTTCGCGCGTGAGGCACTTGGACGCTACACTGGAGGCCCATCCTGTGCCAGTCTTTGTCGCACGGTGGTCGGCCGTCCCCGATGGGCGGGTTCGACGACCCTTCTGCTGTTGCCCCGGGAGGTCCTCTTGCTCCACCCCGCGACCGTTCATGGCACCTGTGTCCTGTTGCCGGAAGGCGGCGTACTGCTGCGCGGTGGCGCCGGCACTGGCAAGTCGGACCTCGCGTTGCGTCTGATGGAAAGCGGCGAGGCCCGGCTGGTGGCCGACGACCGCGTCATCCTAGAGCGCGAGCAGCACACCGGCCGGCTCTATGCCTCGACGCCGGCCGCGCTGCGCGGCCTGCTGGAGGTGCGCGGCATCGGCATCATTCCGCTGGACACCGCGCGCTGGGTGGCCCATGCCCCGCTGATCGCGGTCATCGACATGGCGCCGCTGCCGGGTGCGGTGCCGCGAACGCCTTCGGCGGCGACCTGCGATCCGTTGGCCGAGGCCGGATACCATGGCCCCGACGGACCCACCTGGGTGCGGCGGTTCGTGCTGTGGCCGTTCGAGGGTTCCGCCCCGGCAAAGGGCCGGCTGTCGGCTGCCATCGCAACCGAGGCCATCGTTCCCGTAACGGAGCAGGATCTGGCATGAACACGGCGGCTCGAAACGTTCCGGACAGCGACACGACCGGGCAGGGGGAAGGCGCTGGTCCGCAGCGCATGGTCGTTCTGACCGGCCTGTCCGGGGCCGGCAAGTCCTCGGCGTTGGGCGTGCTGGAGGATCTGGGCTACGAGGCCGTGGACAACCTGCCGCTGGCCCTGCTTGACGGCCTGATCGCCGGCGGGCGGCTGGACCGTCCGCTGGCTGTGGTCATCGACGTGCGCACCCGTGACTTCTCGGTGGACCGGCTGCTGACCTTGCTGGAGCGCCTGCGCGACCGGCCCGGTCTCAGCGTCACCCTGCTGTTCCTGGACTGCGACGCCGACATTCTGCGCCGCCGTTTCACAGAGACGCGCCGGCGCCATCCGCTGGCCCTGGACCGTCCCCTGAGTGATGGCCTGGCGCTGGAGCGCGAGCGCATGGCCCCTTTGAGGGCGCGCGCGGACGTGCTGGTGGACACCGGGCACTGGACCCTTGGCGAGCTCAAGCGCCGCCTGGAGGACCAGCTCGGGCTGGGCCGGTGCGGCGAGAGCATGCTGATCTCGGTGGTCTCGTTCGGCTTTCGCCACGGCCTGCCGCGCGAGGCCGACCTTGTGTTTGATGTTCGTTTCCTGCGTAATCCCCATTACGATGCCGCGTTGCGCCCCCTGACCGGGCGGGATGCAGCGGTGGCGCGCCATGTCGAGTCGGACCCGGACTTTGATCGCTACTGGTCCGCCTTGACCGCGTTGCTGGATGTGGTGCTCCCGCGCCAGCAGGCCGAGGGCAAGAGCTATCTGACCATTGCCGTCGGCTGCACCGGCGGGCGGCACCGGTCGGTGCTGCTGGCGGAACGGGTGTCGGCCTGGCTGGCGGCGCATCGGGGCGCGCAGGTCGCGGTCCGGCACCGCGACCTTGAACGCGCCGCCGCGACGGAAGAAGCCCCGTCAGGGCCTCAGGCGGGGCCGGCCGAATGAGACGCGGGACGCGGCGAACGCCAAACGGGACCGGACAGGACGGACAGGCATGATTGGACTGGTTCTCGTGACGCATGGCCGCCTGGCCGACGAGATGCTGGCGGCCCTTGAGCACGTCGTTGGGGCGCAGGACCACGTTGGGACCATCTGCATCGGTCCGGACGACGACATGGAACAGCGTCGCGCCGACATCGTGGCGGCGGTCGGGCGTGTTGATCGGGGCGCCGGCGTCATCGTTCTGACCGACATGTTTGGCGGCACGCCTTCCAATCTGGCCATCTCCATCATGGATCGCGCCAGTATCGAGGTCATAGCCGGTGTCAACCTGCCGATGCTGATCAAGCTGGCTTCCGTGCGCGCCAGTGAACCGCTGGCCGAAGCCGTCACCAGTGCCCAACTCGCCGGCCGCAAGTACATCAACGTGGCCTCCCGGCTGCTGACCCAGGAGTAGCGCCGTGGCGCCGTTTGTTGCTTCCCCCCGTGGTCCGCGCGCCCTGTGGGCTGGTTGTCCGGTCACGGCGGCGGCCGACGACGGCGGCGGGGCCGGCCCCGCCGCCGCCCCCGCGCCCGGTCTCGACGCCGGACCCCGTGACGATCCCCTTCACGATCTTCCGTCCGCCGACGGGACCCACGCGGCCACCTGCCGGATCATCAACCAGCGCGGCTTGCACGCGCGCGCCGCCGCCCGCTTCGTCAAGACCGTGGAGCGGTTCGACGCCGCCGTTTCGGTGTTCAGCCGCGGCCAGGAGGTTTCGGGGCATTCCATTATGGGCCTGATGATGCTGGCGGCGGGGCCGGGTTCCGAGGTGCGAATCGTCTGCCAGGGGCCGCAGGCGGCCGAGGTTCTGGCCGCCCTGGAAAGCCTGATCGCCGGGCATTTCGGGGAGGCGTGAGCGGGGGCGGGCCAGCACGGCGAGGACGGAGCAATGCGGGCGGTGTATCCGGCAATTCGCGTGACGACAGCGACAGCGACGGCGACGGGGCTCGGTGACGAGGGGCCGCGCCGGTCCGGTGTCTCGATCACGGCGGAGCCGCCCGATGGTCACGAGTCCGGGGCGGGCTCCAGTCCGGCGGCGCGCCCGATGCTGAGCCTGGAGGGCGTCGCCGTAGGGTCGGGCATCGGCATCGGCATCGTCCATCTGCACGATTCGGCCCTGGCGCCGGTGCCGGAATACCGCGTGCCGGCCAATCTGATCGAACGGGAGCGCACCCGCCTGACCGATGCGGCCGATCGCTCCATTGCCGAATTACGGGGCCTGGGGCAACGCTTGCGAAGCATGCCCGACGGTCCGGGTGAAGAGGTGGCCTGCATCCTAGAGGCCTATGAAGGCATGTTGCGGGGCTCGCGCCTGATTCGGGGCGTGGATGCCCGTATCACCGGAATGCGTGTCAACGCCGAGGCCGCCGTGCGGCTGGAGACCACGGCCCTGATCGGGGCCTTCGCGGCCATGCAGGACGACTATCTCGCGGCCCGGGTCGATGACATCCGCGAGGTCGGCCGGCGCCTGATCCGGAACCTGAGTTGCCACCCGCGCCAGCCCGGCCTGTCGGCGCTGAAACGCGGTGCCGTTGTGGTGGCGGAGGACCTCAGCCCGGCCGATACCGCGCTTATGAACCCGCACCAAGTGGGGGGCTTCGCGACCACCCTTGGCGCGCGCCAGAGCCATACGGCGATCATGGCGCGGTCGCTGGGCCTGCCGGCCGTGGTGGCGATTCCCGACCTGATGCGGCATGCCGTCAGCGGCGATGTGGTGGTTGTGGACGGGGCCGACGGGTTGGTGCTGCTCAATCCCGATCCCGATACCCTGGCCGGTTATCGCGCCCGCCGGGCCACCTTCCTGCGGGCGCGACGCAACCTGGCACGCCTGCGCGATGTCCGCTCGGTGACTCGGGACGGCGTGTCAGTGCATCTTCATGCTAACCTGGAGTTGCCGGGCGAGGTGGACACGGCGGCACAGTCCGGGGCGGAGGGAATCGGGCTGGTACGCTCAGAGTTCCTGTTCATGAACCGCGATACGTTGCCAGACGAGGCCGAGCAATGCGCCGCCTATACCGTCCTGGTCCAGCGCATGGGCGGGCGGCCTGTGACCATCCGGACCCTGGATCTGGGCGGCGAGAAGCTGGGCGATGCCCTGGACATCAAGCCGGCCGCCAATCCGGCCCTTGGCCTGCGCGCGGTGCGCCTGTCGTTGCGGCGGCGCGAGTTGCTACGCAGCCAGTATGCCGCCATCCTGGGGGCCGCCTGTCATGGGCCGGTGCGCATCCTTTTGCCCATGGTCTGCACCGTGGACGAGGTTCACACCGCCCGCGCCATCCTCTCGGAGGTGGCAGAGGCGATGCGGGAGCGCGGCCAGTCCGTGCCGGCCCCGCTGCCGCCGCTGGGTGTCATGATCGAGGTTCCGGCGGCTGCCCTGTCCGCCGACGCGCTGGCGCGCTCGGCCGACTTCTTCGCCATCGGCACCAATGATCTGACCCAGTACGCGCTGGCCATCGACCGCACCGACGAGGCCGTGGCCCATCTCTACGACCCGCTGCATCCGGCCGTTCTGCGACTGATCCATTTCGCCACCGGGGCGGCGCAGGCGGCGGGCATTCCGGTTTCGGTGTGCGGCGAGATGGCCGGCGACCCGCGCCTGACCGCGCTGCTGCTGGGGCTGGGGGTGCGAGAGTTGTCCATGGCGCCGTTCGCGATTCCAGCGGTCAAGCAGCAGGTGCGCCGCATCACCCGCGACTCCGCCCAGTCGCATGCCCACCGCATTCTCGGGCAACCCGACGCCCACCGAATCGGCGCCCTGATTGATGCCTTCAACAAGGGCTGAGCGGTCCGCCGGGGTGCTGCCCGTTGACGGCGTGCTGCCGGCCTTGCGCGCGGCGCTGGCTGCGGGGCCGAACGCCGTGTTGGTGGCGACCCCGGGCGCCG
>CAYFTQ010000256.1:0-1318 GCA_964346035.1 uncultured Roseospira sp.
CGCCATGGCGGCCACGCGCCGAACATGGCCTTCGTCCACTTCGACGTCACCATCAAGGGCGGCCAGGGCGCGCGCGGCCCGGATCACGGTCAACTCACCGCGCAGGCCGTCGGTCCCCAGAGTCATGCACAGCTTGGCAACCGTGTTCAGGATCGCGTCGGGCACCTCGACCGAGGCTATGCGATCGCGCCCCTCGCGGATGCGGATGGCCTCGCCGGCTTCGCGGTCGGCCCAGTTGGCCAGGAATCCCCGCGGGTCGCGGTCGAAGGCATCGCGACGGCGCACGACCTCTACGCGGGCTTGCAGGTCCTTCGGGGTTGAGACTTCGACGGCCAGGCCGAACCGGTCCAGAAGCTGCGGCCGGAGTTCCCCTTCCTCAGGGTTGCCGGAGCCCACCAGCACGAAACGGGCCGGGTGGCGAACACTCAGCCCCTCGCGCTCGACCACGTTCTCGCCCGACGCGGCCACGTCCAGCAGCAGGTCAACCAGGTGGTCCTCAAGAAGATTGACCTCGTCGATATAGAGAAAACCGCGATGGGCGCGCGCCAGCAACCCCGGTTCGAACGCCTTCTCGCCCTGGGTCAGGGCGCGTTCCAGATCCAGAGCGCCGACCACCCGGTCTTCCGTGGCGCCCAACGGCAAGTCCACCACCGGCACGGCGGCGTCCTCCGTTTCCATGGTGGCGCCGGCGGCGATGGCGGCGCGGACCTCGCAGGTGGTGGCGCAATAGTCCTGGTGGCTCTTGGGATCGCCGTTGAAGCGGCAGTCCTTGACCACCTGCATGGGCGGCAGCAGCGCGGCCAGGGCGCGCACCGCTGTTGACTTGCCGGTGCCCCGGTCACCGAACACCATGACGCCGCCAACGCCCTGATCCACGGCCGCGATCATCAGGGACAGCTTCATCTCGTCCTGTCCGACGATGGCGGAAAAGGGAAAGGCCTGTGCCATGGTTCAGACCCTCCCCATACGCGCTGACTGGACCGGGACGGATGGGGACGGAACGCGGCACGGGCGCCGGACGGATCGAACGGTCATGGGCGTTGAGCTTTCCTTGCGCGGCGGGACAAACGATCACGGCCCGGCGCCGCCAATCGAACCACGGCGGCCGGTCCGGCCCGGACTATGGCCCCGGCCGGGGGCCGGGTGCAAGGGTCTGCGCGGCCGGTGTATGGGATCACCCCGTCCGGTCGGCAGGAGGCCGAGGCGCGATCAGCGTTCGAAATCGGCGAAGGTGCCCTCTGTGCCCCCGGTGGTATCCGTGGCCGGGCCGCTGGTCTGGCCACCGGGCACTGGGCCGGGGCAGGGCTTGCCGTCGCAG
>CAYFTQ010000256.1:1418-4575 GCA_964346035.1 uncultured Roseospira sp.
CGGGCCGCTGGTCTGGCCACCGGGCACTGGGCCGGGGCAGGGCTTGCCGTCGCAGGCGGAATCAGGTCCCGTGATCTGTTGACCGCTGCCGGCCAGGGCGGCGGGGGACAACAGAAGCAAGGTCGCCATGGCAATGCATGGTGGCGGCGAAGGGCAGGGGCGACTTGGCAGAGAACGCTGACATGACGGGGCTCCCTTCTGAAGCGGTTTGGGCCGACAATCCGACCGCCGCACGCCATCCGGGTACGATCATGGCGGCGTGCCGCGATGATCGTCTCGCCCTAGAAATCAGAGCAGCGGCCCTTCTGTTCCCAGTCGTTGTAGCGCGTCGGTTCGGGTCCCTTGGGGCCGCCGATCTCGACCCTTTCGGATACAGGTTCGGTTGTCGGCGTCCGGGCGCCGTCCACCGACGCCCGGTGGATGGTGCGGCCGCCATGCGCGATCTCACCGCGCGGTGCGGGCGCCGGTTCGACTGGCGTCGGGGGCAGGGGCGGGGCGTTGTTCCAGCCGGAGCGCGGGTCGGGACGGGACGAGGAGAGATGGGTGGGACGGACCATCGGACGGGACCTTTCCATAACAGTGCACAGGCGAAAAACGAATGGGGCCAGGTTGCGGCTTACCGCGATTTTAGTTGAACGCGGCCGCGTCGGACCTATCTGGAAGTCGCGTTTCGATCTTTGGAGGATCGCCCATGTCGTTCGCCCGCGTCGCCCTGTTGCTGGCCGCCATGACCGGCCTGTTTTTGACCGTCGGCTACCTGATCGGCGGAGCCGTCGGCATGGTGATCGCGCTGCTGATCGCGCTTGGCATGAATGTCTTCGCCTATTGGAACTCTGACAAGGTCGTCCTGTCCATGCATGGCGCCCGCCAGGTGACGGAGCGCGACGCCCCGGCCTTCGTCGGCCTGGTGCGGGATCTGGCGCGCCGCGCCGATCTGCCCATGCCCAAGGTCTACATCATCGACACGCCGCAGCCGAACGCCTTCGCAACCGGCCGCAACCCGTCCAACGCTGCGGTGGCCGCCACAACCGGCCTGCTGAACATGATGAGCCGCGAGGAAGTGGCCGGCGTGATGGCGCACGAACTGGCGCACGTCAAACACCGCGACACCCTGACCATGACCATCACGGCGACCCTGGCCGGGGCCATCGGCATGCTGGCCAACTTCGCCCTGTTCTTCGGCGGTAACCGGGAAAACCCGCTGGGGATCGTCGGCGCCATTCTGGTCGCCATCCTGGCGCCACTGGCGGCGATGATCGTGCAGATGGCCATTTCCCGCCACAACGAATACGGCGCTGACGCAGAGGGAGCCCGTATCGCCGGTAATCCCGAATGGCTGGCCGGCGCGCTGGAAAAGCTGGAGCGGGGCGCCAAGTCCATCGACAACCACGCCGCCGAACGCAATCCGGCCACCGCGCATCTGTTCATCGTCAATCCGCTGCACGCCCACAAACACGACAGTCTGTTCAGCACCCACCCGGCCACGGCCAACCGGGTCCGCGCCCTGCGTGAGATGGCGGCGCGCGGCGGAACCGGCGGCGTGTCGGCTGTCATCGCGCCCGGTGACGCGGGGGCCGGCAGGGGTTCGGTGGCGCCGTCCTCCATTCCCTCGGCTGGCAGAGTGCCGCGCGCCGGCACCAGACGCCGCGTTCGCCGCGGCCCCTGGGGTTGACGGGAAGAGTTGACGCAAAGAAGGGCGGGGGGCGGAGCCGCGCCCTACATGCTTTCGCGGTAGTTCGGCGCCTCGCGCGTGATGGCCACGTCATGGACATGGCTTTCGCGCCAGCCCGATGCGGTGATGCGCCGGAAACTGGCGCGCGCATGCAGGTCGGCGATGGTGGCGCTGCCGGTATAGCCCATGGCCGCCTTCAGGCCGCCAACAAGCTGATGGATGATGGTGCCGGCGGCCCCCTTGTAGGGGACCCGGCCCTCGATACCCTCGGGCACCAGCTTCAGGGCGTCCGTGACCTCCTGCTGGAAATAGCGGTCGGCCGAGCCGCGCGCCATCGCTCCCAGCGAGCCCATGCCGCGATAGGCCTTGTAGGTCCGGCCCTGGTAAAGGAATACCTCGCCCGGAGCCTCGTCGGTGCCGGCCAGCAGTGACCCGATCATGCACAGGTCCGCGCCGGCGGCGACGGCCTTTGCCAGATCGCCGGAATACTTGATGCCGCCATCGGCGATGGTCGGCACGCCGGCGGCGCGGCAGACCTCGGAGCTTTCCAGGATGGCGGAGAACTGGGGCACGCCGACTCCGGCCACGACGCGGGTGGTGCAAATTGAGCCGGGCCCGATTCCCACCTTGACGGCGTCGGCACCCGAATCGATGAGGGCGCGGGCGCCATCCGCCGTCGCGACGTTGCCGCCGACCACCTGGGTGCGGTTCGACAGCGCCTTGATGCGGTTGACCGCCTCCATGACGCCCCGGGAATGGCCGTGGGCGGTATCCACCACGATGACATCAACGCCGGCGTCGATAAGGGCCTCGGCGCGGGCGATCCCGTCCGGGCCAACGCCTGTCGCGGCGGCCACGCGCAAGCGACCCTGGCTGTCCTTGGCGGCGTTCGGATAGGTGGACGCTTTCTCGATGTCCTTGACAGTAACCAGCCCCACGCAACGATAGCTGTCGTCCACCACGATCAGTTTCTCGATGCGGTGGCGATGCAGCAGTTTCTTGGCTTCGTCCTGGGTGACGGTCTCTGTGACGGTCACCAGCGGCTCGCGGGTCATCAGGGCGCTCACCGGCTCGTTCATGTCGGTGGCGAAACGTACGTCGCGATGAGTCAGGATCCCGACCAGACGGCCCGATTCGCGCTCCACTGTCGGAATGCCGGAGATCTTGAAGCGCGCCATCATGGCCATGGCATCGGCCAACGGCTGCTCCGGATGGATGGTCACGGGGTTCACCACCATTCCCGACTCGTATCGCTTGACCCGGCGGACTTCCTCGGCCTGGGCCTCGATGTCCATGTTCTTGTGGATGACCCCCAGCCCTCCCGACTGCGCCATCACGATGGCCATCGCGCTTTCTGTCACGGTGTCCATGGCGGACGAGATCAAGGGGATGGACAGCTCGATGTCGCGCGTCACGCGAGTGTGTGTGGTGGCCTGGGCCGGCAGCACCTCGGATTCGGCGGGCACCAGAAGGACGTCGTCGAAC
>CAYFTQ010000257.1:0-4568 GCA_964346035.1 uncultured Roseospira sp.
GACGAGAATGGCCATGATCAGATCACCTTCGCTTCGTTGCGCAGCTTGTCCACCAGGGTGGCGACGTCGGGCACCATGACGCCGGCCTGGCGTGCGGGCGGCTCCTCGACCGAGAGCACGCTCAGGCGCGGCGCGACATCAACGCCGAGATCGCCGACCTCAATGGTCTCGATCGGCTTCTTCTTGGCCTTCATGATGTTGGGCAGCGAGGCATAGCGCGGCGTGTTCAGGCGCAGGTCAACGGTGCCGACGCACGGCATGTTGACCTCGATGGTCTCCAGGCCGCCGTCGATCTCGCGCGTCATGGTGGCCTTGCCGTCGCCAAGCTCGATTTTGGACAGGAAGGTGGCCTGCGGCCAGCCCAGCAGCGCGGCCAGCATTTGGCCGGTCTGGTTGCTGTCGTCGTCGATGGCCTGCTTGCCCACCAACACCAGGTCGGGGGATTCCTTGTCCACCAGGGCCTTGAACAGCTTGGCCACGGCCAGCGGCTGAAGGTCCTGGTCGCTCTTGACCAGGATGCCGCGATCGGCGCCCATGGCCAGCGCGGTGCGAATGGTTTCCTGGGCGGCCTGCGGCCCCATGGACACGGCGACCACCTCGGTTGCGGTGCCGGCTTCCTTCAGGCGCACGGCTTCCTCGACGGCGATCTCGTCGAAGGGGTTCATGGACATCTTGACATTGGCCGTCTCAACCCCCGTCTTGTCCGCCTTGACGCGGATCTTGACGTTGTAGTCGACGACGCGCTTGACGGCGACCAGGACCTTCATGGCTCTCCCTGCATGTCTGCTGGCGGGACGGCCGCGCCGGACGCGAGCATCCGGAGCCAAGGGCCGCCCGACGTGTGGCCCCAAGGACGACAGCGCGCCCCGACGACGGACGGCGGCGCGCCCTGCCTGATGTCTTGCGCGCCCGGGTCCGGCCCGTCAAGTCCGACAGCACCGATCCGGTACGGACGCGAAAGGTACGCGCGGCCTGTCGCAGCGCACAACACTCTTGCGCGGCACCCTATTGCGGGCGCCCGGCGCTGTCAAACCGGGGCGACGGCGCGTGCCGGTGGGCAAAGGGCGGAGCGCGCCCGCTCGAAAGGCGGTCCTTCGGTTGCCACGGTTGCGCCCGTGCCGGCTCCGGCGCAGGATAAGCCGCATCAGGCCGCCCCGATCAACGGGTTCGGCCCCATCCTGGCGGGCGGGGCCGGTGGCGCACGGAACCGATCAAAAAGGAGACCGATGGCATGGCGCATGAAAAGGTGGTGGTCGCGCAGGGGGGCGGGCCGACGGCGGTCATCAATCAGTCGCTGGTCGGCGCTGTTCTGGAATCGCGCAAGTTCCGCAAGGTGGAGCGCGTCTATGGCGCCTTCCACGGGGTTCGCGGCATCGTCAACGAGGACTTTCTGGACCTGACCCAGGAAACCACGCACAACCTGGAAATGGTGGCGGACACGCCGTCCTCGGCTCTGGGTTCGACCCGCGACAAGCCCGACCTGGAATACTGCAAGGAGATCTTCCGCGTCCTTCAGGCCCACGACGTCGGCTATTTCTTCTATGTCGGCGGCAACGATTCATCCGATACCGTGCGCATTGTCGCCGAGCAGGCCGGCAAGGCCGACTATGGCCTGAGCTGCATCCACATCCCCAAGACCATCGACAACGATCTGGTCATCAACGATCACACGCCCGGCTATCCCTCGGCGGCGCGCTTCGTCGCCCAGGCCTTCATGGGCATCAACCTGGACAATGTGGCCCTGCCCGGGGTCTACATCGGGGTGGTGATGGGGCGCCACGCCGGCTTTCTGACCGCCGCCTCGGCGCTGGGGAAGAAGTTCACGGAGGACGGCCCTCACCTGATCTATCTGCCTGAGCGCGATTTCGACATCGACCGCTTCGTCGCCGAGGTCAAGGCGGTTCACGACCGACTGGGGCGCTGCATCGTGGCCGTCAGCGAGGGCATCCACGATGCCTCCGGCAACCCGATCATCACCCAGCTTGCCCGCGAAGTCGAAATGGACGCCCACGGCAACGTTCAGTTGTCCGGCACCGGTGCGCTGGCCGATTTGCTGGTCCAGGTCGTCAAGGAGAAGGCCGGCATCAAGCGGGTGCGCGGCGACACCCTGGGCTATCTGCAACGCTCGTTCGTTGGCTGCGTCTCGGACGTGGACCAGCGCGAGGCCCGCGAGGTGGGCGAAAAGGCCGTGCAGTATGCCATGTGGGGCGCGCAAACGGGCTCTGTCACCATCCACCGCACGGGCTTCTATTCGGTGGACTACCAGCTCTCGGACCTGACCGCCGTGGCCGGCCGCACCCGCACCATGCCGGACGAGTTCATCGCCGAGTCCAACAACGATATCACCGATGCGTTCCGGCTGTATCTGCGGCCACTGCTGGGCCGGGGCATGCCGGATGCCTTCCGCCTGCGCTCCAGCAACTTTGTCGAGCGCCTCCTGCACAGGGATACGCCCTGGACCAATGCCCCCTGGTCCACCGCGCTTTAACGCCGTCCGGTCTCGATCGGACCCGCCAAGGGTCCGACCGAGACCGTGACCTGGCCCTGGCCTTAGCCCCGGCGTCGCTCGCGGACCAGGGCCTGCACGGCGCGGGTGTCGTTGGGGACCTCCAGGCTGCGCTCGGGCCGTTCGAAAAGATCGGCCAGGCGCGTCGGCAGCGCCGGCCGGTGCCCGATGGCGGCCTCGACCGCGTCCGGGAACTTGGCCGGGTGGGCGGTGGCCAGCGAGACTGTCACACCGCCCTCGTCGCGACGGCCGGCGACCTGCCCGGCCACGATCCCGATGGCCGTATGGGGATCGACCACCATACCGGTCTCGGCCCGGATGATGCGCATGGCGTCCTTGGTTTCCGCGTCGTCCAGACGGTGGCCGCGATACAGGCCCAGAAGTTCCTGGTGCAGGGCGTCCGGCACATCGTAGGTGCCACTTTGGCGGAACTGCTCCATGGCGGCGCGCACCGCGGCGGCGTCGCGGCCATGCACCTCGAACAGCAGGCGCTCGAAGTTGCTGGAGACCTGAATGTCCATGCTGGGGCTGAGGGTCGGCACGACGGCTTCCTGGCTCATGGTTCCGGTTTCCAGGAAGCGGGTCAGGATGTCGTTGCGGTTGGAGCCCACGACCAGCCGGTCGATCGGCAGCCCCATGCGGCGCGCCACGGACCCGGCGAGGATGTTGCCGAAGTTGCCGGTTGGCACAGAGAAGCCGAGCGCGCGATCGGGCGCGCCCAGCGCCACGCCGGCCCAGGCGTAATAGACCACCTGTGCGACGATGCGCGCCCAGTTGATGGAATTGACCGCCGACAGCCCGACCTCGGTCCGGAAATCCGGATCGGCGAACAGGCTTTTGACCAGGGCCTGGCAGTCGTCAAAGGTGCCGTTCACGGCGATGGTATGGACGTTGGGGGCGTCCACGGTGGTCATCTGGCGGCGCTGCACCTCTGTCACGCGGCCCTTGGGATACAGGATGAAGACGTCCAGCGTATCGCGGTCGCGGCAGGCCTCGATGGCGGCCGAGCCGGTATCGCCCGAGGTCGCCCCGACGATGGTGGCACGCCGCCCGGCCCGGGTCAGCAGCAGGTCGAACAGCCGGCCCAGGACCTGCATGGCATGGTCCTTGAAGGCCAGGGTGGGGCCATGGAACAGTTCCATGACCCAGTCGTGCGGGCCGATCTGGGTCAGGGGCGCCACCGCCGGGTGGTCGAAGCGCGCGTAGGCGGCGGCCAGCAGGTCGGCCAGTTCGTCCTCTGTCAGGGCGGCGCCGACGAAGGGCCGGATGATGGCCAGGGCCAGATCGGCATGGGAGCGGCCACGCAGGTCGCGCCATTCGCGTTCACTCAGGACCGGCCAGTCCTCTGGCACGTAAAGCCCGCCGTCTTCGGCCAGGCCGGTCATGACCACGTCGTCGAAACCCAGAACGGGGGCGGAGCCTCGGGTGCTTACATAGCGCACGTCTGTCGTCTCCCGCGCGATCAGAAGAAGGGTGAGGGGGCAAGCCTAAGCCCGCGCCGGCGCCGGGGCAATGGTTGCCAACGCTCCTTCCGGCTGGCGCGCGTCGGCGGCGGCGGGCCGCGTCAACTCATGGCCTTGACCGCTGCGACCGCCTCCGCCAGACCGACGCGCTCGATGGCGAGGCCGTCCGGGAAGGCGCCGGCCAGCCGTGACGGCATGCGCGGATCCAGCAGCACGAACGCGCCCCGGTCGTCGGCCCGGCGCACCAGCCGTCCGAAAGCCTGCTTCAGGCGCAGGCGGGTCGTCATGTCGTCATAGGCGCGCCCGCCAAAGGCGGCCTTGCGCGCCTTGTGCAGGATGTCGGGTCGGGGCCAGGGCACCCTTTCGAACACGATCAGGCGCAGCGCCCGGCCGGGCACATCGACACCGTCGCGCAACGCGTCCGTGCCCAGCAGGCAGGCGTTTTCCTCGGCGCGAAACATGTCAACCAGGGTGGCCGGGTCGATGCCGTCCACATGCTGGGCATAGAGCGGCAGGTCGGCGTCTTCCAGTGCGGCGGCGATGCGGCCGTGTACGGCGCGCAGGCGGCCGATGGCGGTGAACAGCCCCAGGGCGCCGCC
>CAYFTQ010000258.1:0-2551 GCA_964346035.1 uncultured Roseospira sp.
CTTGCCCTGGCGCAGCAGTTCTCCCAGCGAGGGCGAGCCCGGCGGCAGGCCGAGCCCCAGGAAATCCAGTGACGTCAGGGCCACCAGCGAGCCGGCCAGGATGAACGGCAGGAAGGTCAGCGTGGCCACCATGGCATTCGGCAGCACATGCTTGACCATCACGCGCGCGTCCGACATGCCCAGCGCCTTGGCCGCGCGCACGTAGTCGAAGTTGCGCGCGCGCAGGAACTCGGCCCGCACCACGCCCACCAGCGCTGTCCACGAGAACAGCATCAGCACGATCAGCAGGGTCCAGAAGCCGGGCACCAGCACCGAAGAGACGATGATCAGGATGAACAATTGCGGCAGCCCGGACCAGATCTCGACAAAGCGCTGAAGCCCGAGGTCCAGCAGGCCGCCAAAATAGCCCTGCACGGCGCCGGCGGCCACGCCGATGACCGAGGACAGCACGGTCAGCGCCAGCCCGAACAGCACCGACAGACGGAAGCCGTAGATCAGGCGGGCAAAGACGTCGCGGCCCTGGTCGTCGGTGCCCAGGATGTTCTCGAGGCTGGGCGGCGCCGGCGCGGGAACCGGCAGGTCCTGGTTGACGGTTTGGTAGGAGAACCTGACCAGCGGCCAGACCATGAACCCCTTATCGTTGATCAGGTCGGCGACGAACGGATCCCGATAGACCGCCGTGGTCGGGAAGTCGCCGCCGAAGGTGGTCTCGGGATAGTCGGCCAGCACCGGCACATAGGGCGCACCATCGAACCAGACCAGAAGGGGGCGGTCGTTGGCGACCAGTTCCGCGAACAGACTGGCGATGAACAGCGCCAGGAAAATCCACAGCGACCACCAGCCGCGCCGGTTGGCGCGGAAGTTGGCCAGTCGGCGGCGCCAGATGGGGTTGGCGCCCGCGCCGGTGTCCGCGACGACGCCTCCGCCTCCGCCTCCGCTATCGCTGGCGCTCAGGGTAGCCTCCGGGGGCTGGCGCGCTGGGGTGGGGGCGTCGGTCATGGCCGCCTTACACCTCCCGGCTTTCGAAATCGATGCGCGGATCGATGACGTGATAGGTCAGGTCCGAGATCAGGTTGAGCACCAGCCCCAGCAGCGCGAACACATACAGCGTGCCGAACATGACCGGATAGTCGCGATTGATGACGGCCTCGAAGCCCAGCAGGCCGAGGCCGTCCAGGCTGAAGATCACCTCTATCAGAAGCGAGCCGGTGAACAGCATGCCCACCAGCGCGGCCGGAAAGCCGGCCACCACCAGCAGCATGGCGTTGCGGAAGATGTGGCCATAGAGAATGCGGCGTTCCTCCAGGCCCTTGGCGCGGGCCGTGACCACGTACTGCTTGTTGATCTCTTCCAGGAAGGAATTCTTGGTCAGCATGGTCAGGCTGGCGAAGCCGCCGATGACCATGGCGGTCACGGGCAAGGTCAGGTGCCAGATGTAGTCCAGAATCTGGCGGTACCACGGCAGATCCGAAAAGTTGTCCGACACCAGTCCGCGCAATGGAAACAGATCGAAATAGCGCCCGCCGGCGAACAGCACGATCAGCAGGATGGCGAACAGGAAGGCCGGCACGGCATAGCCGATGATGACGGCCCAGCTTGTGACCATGTCGAAGCGGCTGCCGTCGCGCACCGCCTTGGCGATGCCCAGGGGGATGGAAACCAGATATATGATCAACGTGGACCACACGCCCAGCGATACCGAAACCGGCATCTTGTCGCCGATCAGGGCCAGAACGCCCTGGCCCCGAAAGTAGCTCTCGCCCAGGTCAAAGGTGGCGTAGTCCGCCACCATGATGGCGTAGCGCTCGTAAATCGGCCGGTCAAAGCCGAATTCCCGCTCCAGTTCGGCGATGAAGGCGGGGTCCAGTCCGCGCGCCCCCCGGTAGGCGCTGTCTCCGCCACCGCCGCCACCGCTGTCCGAGACCTCCGACGCGTCAATGCCGGAAAAGCTGGCGGTGGCATCGACCGCCGTGCCCTGAAGCTCGGCCAGCACCTGCTCCACCGGCCCGCCCGGGGCAAGCTGCACCACGAAGAAGTTGATGGTGATGATGCCCAGCAGGGTCAGCGGGATCAGCAGCAGGCGCCGGATGATATAGGCGAACATGGCGGACGGCGGCTCCCCAACGCACGTGCCCGAGCGCCGCTTGCCCGGCCCCGGCTCCGTCAAGGTGGGACGCCCGGCCCCGTTTGTCGAGGCCCCGGGAGGGCCGCCCCCTGGCTTAGTCGCGTCGCGCCGGCTTGCGCATGACCAGGGTGGTCCATTCCTCGATCGGATGGCGCCGTTCCAGCGCCAGCCCCTGGCGGCGATAGGCGCCCGCAACGCGGGCTTCCTGGCTGGCCAGCAGGCCGGATAGCACGATCCGTCCCCCCGGCGCCAGGGCCGCCGCCGCCGGCCGCGACAGGCCGCACAGGGGCCGCGCCAGGATGTTGGCAAGGATCAGGTCGAACGGCCCGGTGTGCGCCACCCGGGCGTCCCGGAAGCCGTCCGAGCGCAACGCCCGCACGGACCCTGACAGACCGTTGCGGGCCGCGTTGGCGCGGGTCACGCGCA
>CAYFTQ010000258.1:2651-4556 GCA_964346035.1 uncultured Roseospira sp.
GCCCGCACGGACCCTGACAGACCGTTGCGGGCCGCGTTGGCGCGGGTCACGCGCACCGCCTCGGCGTCCGAATCGACGGCCAGAACCGGCCGGCGCCAGAGCTTCGCGGCCGCCATCGCCAGGATGCCGGTGCCACAGCCCATGTCCAGAACCCGGCCCGGGCGGCGCCGCGGCGCCTTGCCCAGGGTGTCCAGCGCCAGCAGGCAGCCGCGCGTTGTGGGGTGCTCGCCCGATCCAAAGGCGGTGGCGGCGTCAACCACCAGCGCCACGGCGCCCGGCGGCGGAGCCTCGCCGACATGCGAGCCACGCAGATGGAAACGTCCGACTGCGAAGGGCGGAAAGGCCGCGTGCGTGGCCGCCACCCAGTCGCGCGCCTCGACCTGGCTCAGGCTCGCGGCCGGCTCGTCCACGCCGGCGGCGCGCGCCGCCAGCGCCAGCGCCAGCGCCAGGCGGTGCGGGTCCGGTTTGGCGGCGCACATCCCGTCCAGGCGCCACGGCGGCGCTTCGGCGGCGCTGGCAGTGGGCGTCTCGAAGCAGGACAACGCGTCGCACAGGTCATCCAGCGCGGCCTCGAACGTGGCCACACTGGCCGCCGGTACCGTCAACGCGATGTGCCACGAGGCGGCCATGAGGGGTCTCCATGCAGTTTGGTCCGTGGCGGTGACCGGGCGGTCCGTCAGGCCCGTTTGTTCCCGGCGCCACCATCATCGCCACCCGATCCGCCGGGGTCGGTGTCGCCGTCCTCGGCGCGGCGGCGACGATGCATGGTCAGGCCGACCTCGTCCAGCGCGACCTGATCCTTGCGCGCGCGGTCCGCGTCGGCGCGGGCGTCGCGGGCTTCCTGCGCCAGTTCATAGGTCTTGCGGGTTCGATACAGGTCGGACAGGGCCTCACGCAGCCGGTCCATGCGATCGCGCGCGTCCGCCAGAGCGGCCGTCACCTCGTCCTTGCGCTTTCGGTGGGCGGCCAGGAAGGGCGAAAACGTGAACGCTGCTTCCGGATGACTGTCCACCAGCCGCGATTCGGCCGCCAGCGAGTCGTCCAGGGCGCGGTCGCGCGCCATCAGCGCCGCTTCCTCGCGCATCACGTCGCCAAGCTGGCGGCGCAGATTGTCGATCTCCATCTTGTTCAGACGGATGACGGCGTGCAGATCACCCTTGGCCATGGTCGCGCCGGTTCCCTCTCGATCCTGAGTGGCCGCCCTGTTCCCTTTCTGGACAGCCGCCCGGCGGAGCGGCTACACAGAAGGTCCGAGACGGATCCGCATCCGGGACGCGCGGCCAGCGGTCCCGGCGCCCCTTCAGCAAAGGACCCGCCCGCATGCCGACGCCCAAGCCCCTCGTCGTGGTCACGCGCAAGCTGCCCGAGGCGATCGAGACCCGCATGGCCGAGCTGTTCCGTGTTCGCCTCAATCTGGAAGACCGGCCCTTCGATCGCGGGGACCTGACCGCCGCCATGAAGGAGGCCGATGTCCTGGTCCCCACGGTGACCGACCGCATCGACGCTGCGGTTCTGGCCCAGGCCGGGCCGAATCTGCGCCTGATCGCCAACTTCGGCACCGGTGTCGACCATATCGACGTTCCCAGCGCGCACCAGCGCGGCATCACGGTCACGAATACACCGGACGTGTTGTCCGAGGATACCGCCGACATGACCATGGCCCTGCTTCTGGCGGTGCCGCGCCGGCTGGTGGAAGGCTTCAGCCTGCTGCACTCGGGCGAATGGGCCGGCTGGTCGCCGACCCACATGCTGGGCCATCGCATCTGGGGAAAGCGGCTGGGCATCATCGGCATGGGCCGAATCGGGCGGGCCGTGGCCCGGCGCGCGCGCGGCTTCGGCATGGCCATCCACTACCACAACCGGCACCGCCTGCCCGACGATATCGAGGGCGAACTGGAAGCCACC
>CAYFTQ010000259.1:0-4547 GCA_964346035.1 uncultured Roseospira sp.
TACACCGCGCTCGCCATCTGCATGGCGGTGATCGAGCGCGCGCGCTCCGGCGAGCATCCTCGCCCAGATGAAGGGCGGCGCACCGCGTCGGCGCGTCGGCCTGCGGCCCGAGGGGCGCGCCCCGGCCCGCGCCGGCACCGTGATCCACGAGCCGGACGGCGGCGCCGCCGTCGGCGCGGTCACCAGCGGCGGCTTCGGCCCCACGGTGGGCGGCCCGGTGGCCATGGGCTATGTGCCGCCCGACCTGGCCGCGCCCGGCACCCGGCTTGACTTGATGGTACGGGGCAAGGCGCTGCCGGCCCGGGTTGCGCCCCTGCCGTTCACGCCACCGCGCCAGCTTCGCGGCTGAGTCGCGGGCGTTTCATAACACTTCAATTCTGTCGTTCATCCAGGGGGAACCGAACCGATGAGCACTCTTTACTTCACCGAGGATCACGAATGGGTCGCCGTGGACGGCGAGACCGCCACCATCGGCATCACCGACCACGCCCAGAAGCAGCTTGGCGACATCGTCTTTGTCGAGGTGCCCGAGGTCGGCAAGTCGCTGGCCCAGGGTGACGAGGCCGCCGTCGTCGAATCCGTCAAGGCCGCCAGCGAGGTCTATGCCCCCATCTCCGGCTCGGTGACCGAGGCCAACGAGGGGCTGGCCGATGCGCCGGCCACCGTCAACGACGACCCGCTGGGAGAGGGCTGGTTCTTCCGCCTGTCGATCAAGGATGCGTCCGAACTGGACGACCTGATGGACGAAGCCGCCTACCAGGCCTTTCTGAACACCCTGGATTAGGACGGGCGGTCCGCTCGCCGCGTCACGCCGTAACAGATGTGGCCGTCACGCCGACGGGACACGCGGCGCGGCGCGCGGCGCCGCCGGCCCCTGCCCCCTCGCCCGCCCGGCGCCCCTCGCACAGAAGGTCCTTCCATGCGTTATCTGCCCCTGACCGACAGCGACCGCCAGGCCATGCTGGCGCGCATCGGCGTGGACTCGGTCGATGACCTGTTCCGCGATGTCCCGGCCGCAGCCTGGGGTCCCGACCGCGTCCACGGCCTGCCCGATCACGCCACCGAACCGGCAGTGGAAAAGGCCCTGAGCGCGCTGGCGGCGCACAACATCCGCGCCGGCCAGGGCCCCTTTTTCCTGGGGGCCGGAGCCTACCGTCATCACGTGCCGGCGGCGGTCGATCACCTCATCCAGCGTGGCGAGTTCCTGACCGCCTACACGCCCTATCAGCCCGAGGTCAGCCAGGGCACGCTTCAATATCTGTACGAGTTCCAGACCCAGGTCGCCCTGATCACCGGCATGGAGGTCGCCAATGCCTCCATGTACGATGCCGCCACCGGGGTCGCCGAGGCGTGCGCCATGGCCGCGCGCGTGACCCGGCGCGGCCACGTGCTGATGGCGGGCGGGGTTCATCCGCACTATGGCGAAACCACGGAATCCTTCCTGCGCTATGCCGAACTGGAGGTGGAAGTCCTGCCCCCCGATCCCATCGGCATGCAGGACCTCATGGGGCGCATGCGCGCCGATACCGCCTGCGTGGTGGTGCAGAACCCTGACTTTTTCGGCCGCCTGCGCGACCTGACCGACCTGGCCGCCGCCTGCCATGCCGAGGGTACGCTTCTGGTGGTGGCGGTGGCCGAGCCGGTCTCGCTGGGCCTGGTCAAACCGCCGGGCGAAATGGGCGCCGACATCGTGGTCGCCGAGGGCCACGCCATCGGCAGCCCGCTGAACTTCGGCGGCCCCGGGGTCGGCCTTTTCGCCACCCGCAAGAAGTACGTGCGCCACATGCCGGGCCGGCTCGCCGGCGAGACCGTGGACGAGGACGGCCGACGCGGCTGGGTGCTGACCCTGTCCACGCGCGAACAGCACATCCGGCGCGAAAAGGCGACGTCCAACATCTGTACCAACAGCGGCCTGATCGCCCTGGCCTGGACCATCCACATGACCCTTCTGGGGGAGGCCGGCTTCACCCACCTGGCGCGCCTGAACCACATGAAGGCGGTCGAACTGGTGCAGATGCTGGAGACCGTCCCCAACCTGAAGATCGTCACGCCTTCCTTCTTCAACGAAGTGCTGGTGCGCCTGCCCGGCCGCGACGCCGCCGGCGTGGTCGAGACCCTGGCCGAAAAGGGCATCCTGGCCGGAGTGCCGCTGTCGCGCTTTCATCCCAGTTATCCGGAGCTGGGGGACGGCCTGCTGATATGCGCCCCCGAACTGACCGAACACGAAGACATGATGGCGCTGACGCGCGCCCTGACGGAGGTGCTGGCATGACCCGCCCGACCAAGCCGCGCGGCGGCACGGCCGCCCCGGGCAGCGCGGCCGACGCAACGCTGTCCGGCCATCGCGGCCTGATGATCGAGGAACCCCTGATCTTCGAGCAGGGCGACCCCGCCAAGAGCGGCGTGGACCTGCCGCCGCTGCCCGACCGGCCCGATCGCCTGGGCGGGCTGGCTCGCTCCGGCCCCATCGGACTGCCCGGCCTGAGCGAACCGGAGGTCGTGCGCCACTATACAAGATTGTCGCAAAAGAACTTCGCCATCGACGCCGGCATGTATCCGCTCGGCTCGTGCACCATGAAGCACAATCCGCGTCTGAATGAACGCCTGGCCCGCCTGCCCGGATTCGCCGACCTGCATCCGTTCCAGCCGGTCTCGACCGTTCAGGGCGCGCTGGCGGTCATGCATTCCCTCTCAGGCTGGCTGCTGGGGCTGACCGGGATGGAAGCTGTGGCGCTGTCGCCCGGGGCCGGCGCGCATGGCGAATTGTGCGGCATGCAGGCCATCCGCGCCGCCCTGGACGCGCGCGGCGAGAGTGGCCGCCGCGTCGTGCTGGTGCCGGAGTCGGCGCACGGCACAAACCCGGCCACGGCCGCCCTGTGCGGCTTTTCCGTGCGCGGCATTCCCGGGGACGAGCGCGGTCGGGTGGATGTCGCCGCCTTCCGCGAGGCCCTGGACGACAGCGTCGCCGGGGTCATGCTCACCAACCCCAATACCTGCGGCCTGTTCGAGACCGACATCCTGGAGATGGCAACGGCCGTGCATGACGCCGGCGCCTACTTCTATCTCGACGGCGCCAACTTCAACGCCATCGTGGGTCGCGTGCGCGTCGCCGACCTGGGCGTCGATGCCATGCACATCAACCTCCACAAGACCTTCTCCACACCGCATGGCGGCGGCGGCCCGGGCGCCGGTCCGACCGTGCTGAGCGCCGCCCTGGCGCCGTTCGCGCCCCTGCCGCATGTGATCGCCGACGGCGCCGGCTATCGCCTGGTCGAGCACGCAACGGGCGCGATGGCACGGCCGTTCGGACGCATGAAGGGCTTCCACGGCCAGTTCGGCGTGTTCGTGCGCGCGCTGGCCTACATGATGAGCATGGGCCTGGACGGCCTGCGCCAGGCCTCCGGCGACGCGGTTCTCAGCGCCAACTATCTGCTGGCCCGCCTGAGCCAGACCCTGACCCCCTCTTTCGAGGGTCCCTGCATGCACGAGGCGTTGTTCGACGACCGGTTCCTGAAGGGAACCGGGGTCTCCACGCTGGACTTCGCCAAGGCCATGCTGGACGAGGGACTGCACCCCATGACCATGTATTTTCCGCTGGTGGTCCACGGCGCCATGCTGATGGAGCCCACGGAAACCGAAAGCCTTGAAAGTCTGGACGCCTTCTGCGAGACCGTTCTGGCCTTGGCCGACCGGGCCAGGTCGGGCGACGCGGCCTGGTTCACCGGCGCGCCCCGCCATACCCCGCGCCGGCGCCTGGACGAGACCCGGGCAGCGCGCGCCCCGGTGCTGCGCTGGACGCCGCCCGACCCGAGCGCCGAGGCGGCGCAGTAGCCGGGGCCCGCGGGCGAACGGCGCAAAACGAAACAGACGGGGCGAACGCCAACCGTGACGGCACCGGGCGCGGAGGCATTCTCCAACCCGGTCAGAGGGATTTCCGCAGGCGATCCGGAACGAAGTCGTGATAATCTAGCATCTTGATCGGATGTCGATGGCGGAGGGTGGGGTCGCGCGGTGACCCGATGACAGCTTGCCCGCGCCGACGCGACAAGGCAGCGGAGTGTGCATGAACCCGAACGAGGCCGTTCTGTTGCAGGAAAAGGCGCGCAACGCCAGCACCCTGCTGAAGGCCATGAGCAACGAATACCGTCTCCTGATCCTGTGCCAGCTTCTGGGCGGGGAGCGCTCGGTCGGCTCGCTGGAAGCCGCCGTCGGCCTGAGCCAGTCGGCCCTGTCCCAGCATCTGGCGCGGCTGCGCCGGGACGATCTGGTGCGAACCCGGCGGGTGGCGCAGACGATCTTCTATTCGCTCAAGGGCGACGCTGTGGTCAGCGTCCTGCAAACGCTGTATGACCTGTACTGTGCCGCGCCCGACGACCAGCCCGGGCAGGAAGCAGCCGCGCGCGGCGTTGACGACTCCGGCCCGGCTGAGTCGGACGCGGGCGGCCAGACCCTGGGCGCCCGATAAAAGACCCCGGCGCGTGCGCGTGCGCCCGCCCCCATCGTCCCCGTACCCCCGACGTCACCCTCAACACCCCCATCCGACCGCC
>CAYFTQ010000260.1:0-4531 GCA_964346035.1 uncultured Roseospira sp.
CTGCAACGCGCCCTGATCGGCGAGTATCGCGCCTTGTTGGATGAACTGTGCGCCGGCCTGACCCCGGCCAACCACGCCGTGGCGGTGGACCTCGCGGCGCTGCCGATGGAAATGCGCGGCTTCGGCCATGTGTTCGAACGCAATGTGGCCGCCGCGCGCGACAAGCAATCCGCCCTGCTGGCCCGCTTCCACGACCCGGCCCCCCGCCTGGCGGCGGAATAGCGGGCGCTATCGGGCCAGTCGCGATCCCGGTTCGTATTGGCTGGCCGCCGTTTTCAGTCCGGGCCGCCGTCATGGCCGCGCGCTTTTCTGGCCGCCCATAGGCTGGTGCCCCGCATGGCGATGCAATAGCCCTGAGCCGCACCGCGTTGAATGACGGGGTGGACCTTTGCTAAGGTACGGCGTGTGCCCACATGAAGGGCGTCCCCGCGACAGCACAGGGCCTTGATCATGACGGATGCTCCCCAGCGGTTCGCCGAGGATTTTCCGCCCGCCAGTCATGCCGACTGGATGGCGATGGTCGAAAAGGCTCTGAAAGGTTCGCCCTTCGACAGGAAGCTGGTGGCCAGGACTCTGGAAGGGTTCTCCATCCAGCCGCTTTACACGCGCGAACACTGGCCGGCCGAGGGCGATCCCTCCGGCATGCCCGGCGCCATGCCCTTTACGCGCGGCAGTACCGTGCTGGGCCGGGCCGACAGCGGTTGGGATATCCGCCCGCTGCACGCCAATCCGGATCTGGAGGCAACCCGCAAGGCGATCGCGGATGACCTGGACAACGGCGCCACCTCGCTGCTGCTGCGCCTGGACGCCGCCGGCCGTGCCGGCCTGGATGCCGATGACCCGGCCGCCGCCGATCTGGTCGGCCGGGGCGGGCTGTCGCTGTCGTCCATGGCGGACTGGCAGGCGCTGCTTGCGGACGTGGACCTGACCCGGGTGCCGCTGGCCCTTCAGGCCGGCGCCCGCGCGCCCGAGGCCGCCGCCATCCTGACCGCGCTGTGGTGCCAGGTGGGCGTGACGGAGGAAAACGCGCAGGCGGCCTTCAACGTCGATCCGCTGGGCACGCTGGCGGAAACCGGATCGCTGCCGGCCGGCCTGGACAGCGCGCTTGAAGGTTTGGCCGTGCTGGCCGAGAAATGCGCCCTGACCTTCCCGCATGGCCGGGTGCGCGCGGTCGGCGTGGATACCGCCGCCTACTACGACGCCGGCGCCAGCGAGGCGCAGGATCTGGCCTGTGCCATGGCCACCGGGGTGGCCTATCTGCGCGCCATGGACGCCGCCGGGCTGCCGCTTGACAAGGCCGCCGGGCAGGTCCAGTTCACGCTGTCGCTGGGTATGGATCAGTATCTGTCCATCGCCAAGCTGCGCGCGGCTCGCCTGATGTGGGCGCGCGTGACCGAGGCCTGCGGCATCGCCGAGCCGGCCCGCGCCGCGCGCATCCATGCCATGACCGCCATGCGCGTCATGACCCGGCGCGACCCCTGGGTGAACATGCTGCGCGGGACCATGGCCTGCTTCTGCGCCGCCATCGGCGGCGCCGAGTCGATCACCGTGCTGCCGCATGACGCCGCGCTCGGCCAGCCCAGCGCGCTGGCGCGCCGAATCGCGCGCAACACGCAACTGATCCTTCAGGAGGAATGCCACCTCAACCGGGTCATCGACCCGGCCGGCGGTTCCTGGGCGCTGGAACGCCTGACGGAGGAACTGGCCGGCTCGGCCTGGACGCTGTTCCAGGGCATCGAGAAAGACGGCGGCATGGCCGCCGCCCTGACCTCGGGCCGCATCGCCGAACAGATCGCCGAGGTGCGCGAGGCGCGCCGCAAGGACATCGCCAGGCGCAAGGCGCCCATCACCGGCATTTCCGAGTTTCCCAACCTGGGCGAACCGACGCCCGATCTGGCCGACCCCGACCTGGGTGCGGTGCGCGCCGCCGCCGCCGAGACCCTGGCCCGCGCCCGGGCGAAGGCCGATGCCGATCTGGCGGCCGTCTCCGCCGCTTCCGCCCAGACACTGCCGACGCAACAGGCCACGGCGGCGCTGAGGGGGGCGACCCTGGGCGACATGGTCAGGGCGGCGCCGGCCGGCGGGGCGCCGCTGTCGATCGTGCCGTTGCCGTCCTACCGGCTGGCCGAGGACTACGAAGCCCTGCGCGACGCCGCCGACGCGCACAAGGAGGCCACCGGGGCGCGCCCGACCATCTTCCTGGCCAACCTGGGTCCGATCGCCCAGCACACGGCTCGCGCCACCTATGCCCGCAATCTGTTCGAGGCCGGCGGGATCGAGGCCGTGACCAACCAGGGCTTCGCCGACGCCGAGGCCTGCGCGGCCGCCTTCAGGGACAGCGGCGCGGGTGCCGCCGTGCTGTGTTCGTCCGATGCCATCTACGAGGACATGGCCGCCCCGGCGGCCAAGGCGCTCAAGGCCGCCGGCTGCCAGCGCGTGTTGCTGGCCGGCCGCCCCGGCGAACGTCAGGCGGACTATGAAGCCGCCGGCATCGATGCCTTCATCTTCATGGGGTGTGACGTGCTGGATACGTTGCAGCGCCTGCATGCCGATCTGGGAGTGACCAGCCGATGACTGCCATCCCCGATTTCTCCGGCCTCGCGCTGGACCCCCGCGCCTCCGGTTCCGCCGACGCCTGGCACGCCAAGGCCGAGGACGCCGCCAGCCGTCACCTTAACCACCTGACCTGGGAGACGCCCGAGAAGATCGGCGTCAAGCCGCTGTATTCCAGCGCCGACCTGGCCGGGCTGGACTTCCTGGACACCGTGCCGGGCAAGCCGCCCTATGTGCGCGGTCCGTACCCGACCATGTACGTGGAACGGCCCTGGACCATCCGCCAGTATGCCGGCTTTTCCACCGCCAAGGATTCCAACGCCTTCTATCGCCGCAACCTCGCCGCCGGCCAGAAAGGGCTGTCGGTGGCCTTCGATCTGGCCACCCACCGGGGCTATGACAGCGACCATCCGCGCGTGGCGGGCGATGTCGGCATGGCCGGCGTGGCCATCGATTCCATCCTCGACATGCGCCAGTTGTTCGACGGCATCCCGCTGGACAAGATGAGCGTGTCCATGACCATGAACGGCGCCGTGCTGCCGGTGCTGGCGCTGTACATCGTCGCGGCCGAGGAACAAGGCGTAAAGCCGGAGCAACTGGCGGGGACCATCCAGAACGATATCCTCAAGGAGTTCATGGTCCGCAACACATACATCTATCCGCCGATGCCGTCCATGCGCATCATTTCGGACATCTTCGGCTATACCTCGCGCAACATGCCGAAGTACAACTCCATCTCCATTTCCGGCTATCACATGCAGGAGGCCGGCGCGACCGCCGACCTGGAGATGGCCTATACCCTGGCCGACGGCGTCCAGTACGCCCGCGCCGGCATGGACGCCGGCCTGACCATCGACGCCTTTGCGCCCCGGCTGTCGTTCTTCTGGGCCATCGGCATGAACTTCGCCATGGAGGTCGCCAAGCTGCGCGCCGCGCGCCTGCTGTGGGCGCGGCTGATCAAGCAGTTCAACCCGGACAGCGACAAGTCGCTGTCGCTGCGCACGCACTGCCAGACCTCGGGGTGGTCGCTGACCGCGCAGGACGTGTTCAACAACGTGGCACGGACCTGTGTCGAGGCCATGGCGGCCACCCAGGGCCACACCCAGTCGCTGCACACCAACGCGCTGGACGAGGCGCTGGCGCTGCCGACCGACTTTTCCGCCCGTATCGCGCGCCAGACCCAGTTGTTCCTGGCCGAGGAGGCCGGCACCAACCGCGTCATCGACCCATGGGGCGGCAGCTATTACATCGAACGCCTGACCCACGACCTGGCCGCCCGCGCCTGGAGCCATATCCAGGAGGTGGAGGCCGAGGGCGGCATGGCCAAGGCGATCGAGGCCGGCATCCCCAAGATGCGCATCGAGGAAGCCTCCGCCCGCACCCAGGCGCGCATCGACAGCGGCCTTCAGACCGTCGTCGGCGTCAACAAGTACCGCGCCGCCGGCAAGGACAACATCGAGGTCCTGAAGGTCGAGAACGCCGCCGTCCGCCGCGAGCAAATCGAAAAGCTGGAGCGCCTGCGCGCCGAGCGCGACGGCGAGGCCCTGCGCCCGCACCTGGAGGCCCTGACCAAGGCCGCCGAGACCGGCGAGGGCAACCTTCTTGAACTGGCCGTCAACGCCGCCCGGGCCAAGGCCAGCGTGGGCGAGATCTCGGACGCGCTGGAAACGGTCTGGGGCCGGCACAAGGCCGATATCCGCGCCATTTCCGGCGTCTACGGACGGGAGGCCAGCGCCGTGTCCGATGCCTTCTCCAAGGTCCAGGCCATGGTGGAAGAGTTCGCGGCCAACGACGGCCGCCGGCCCCGCATTCTGATCGCCAAGATGGGGCAGGACGGCCACGACCGGGGCCAGAAGGTGATCGCCACCGCGTTCGCCGACCTGGGCTTCGATGTCGATATCGGTCCGCTGTTCCAGACCCCGCAGGAAGCCGCGCGCCAGGCGGTCGAGAACGACGTTCACATCGTCGGTGCCTCGTC
>CAYFTQ010000261.1:0-4519 GCA_964346035.1 uncultured Roseospira sp.
CATGGGCGCCGACGACTACATCAAGAAGCCGTTCTCCCAGCGCCTGCTGATCGAGCGCATCCGTGCCATCCTGCGCCGGGGCGAGGCGCGCCAAGAGGGCGCGGCCGATCTGTCGGACAAAGCCATCGTGCGCGGCGACCTGGTGCTGGACCCCGACCGCCATCTGTGCACCTGGAAGGGCGAGCCCGTGAACCTGACCGTCACGGAATTCCTGCTGCTGCAATCGCTGGCGCAGCGTCCGGGCCACGTCAAGAACCGGGACCAGTTGATCGACGCCGCCTATGGCGAGAACATCTATGTCGATGACCGCACCATCGACAGCCACATCAAGCGGCTGCGCAAGAAGTTCCGGGAAATCGACACGGCGTTCTCGGATATCGAGACGCTGTACGGTGTCGGCTATCGATACAAGGACATGGCTTGACGGATCGCGGCCGCTCCTCCGACAGCGCAGATACCGGCGCCGGCGCGACGGCCCGGCGGCGCCAGCCCTGGTCTGGCTCGGTTCTGCGCTCGCGCCTGACCCGGCGCATTCTGGCGGTCAACCTTCTGGCGCCCATCCTGCTGGTCGCCGGCATGTTCTATCTTGACAACTATCGCGAGACACTCACAAAGGCACGCCTGCATGCCTTGCGCACCGAGGCCGATCTGATCGCGGCGGCCGTGGCCGAGGGCTCGCTGACCTTCGAGGTTCACCCCGAGACCCGCAGCCTTGTGCCCGGCCACGTCATCACCCCGCAACTGGCCGGCCAGATCGTCGGCCGCCTGTCCGACTTGGCGGGCGTGCGGGCGCGGCTGTTCGATCTGAACGGTCGGCTGGTGGCGGACAGCCGCAGGGTGCGGGGCGGACGTTTCCATGTCTCCCCGCTGCCCCCGCTGGAGACGCCCGACGCCATGGCCTCGTGGCTGGAACGGACATGGTCGGCGCTGGTATCGGCGCTGGAGGCTGCCTATGGCCTGGCGCGGCCGCGCCCGGAACTGCCGGCCTATCGGGAACGCCCCGGGCAGACGGCGGCCGACTATCAGGAGGTCCAGGCCGCGCTGTCCGGTCACGTCGCCAGCGGCGCCTTGCGCGCGCACCCTGACGGCGAGCGCATCGTTCTCAGCGTTGCCGTGCCGGTGCAGTACTTCAAGCAGGTGGTGGGCGCCCTTATGGTCTCCGCCGACGATGCCGGCATTGAACAGGACGTGCTGGAGGTGCGCCTGGCCATCCTGGAGATCTTTGCCGCCACCCTGGCGGTGACCATTCTCCTGTCGCTGTACCTGTCGGGAACGCTGGTGCGGCCATTGACCCGGCTGGCGACGGCGGCCGAGCGGGTTCGCCACGCCCGTGGCGATCACCGCGACATTCCGGACTATTCGGCCCGGCGCGACGAACTGGGCGAGCTGTCGGCGGCGTTGATCGAGATGACCGCCGCCCTGGCCGCGCGCATGGACGCCATCGAGCGCTTCGCCGCCGATGTGGCGCACGAAATCAAGAACCCCCTGACCTCGTTGCGCAGTGCGGTGGAGACCGTCAGCCGGGTGACCGACCCGGATCAGCAACGCCGGCTGATGGCCGTCATCCTGGATGATGTCGAGCGGCTCAATCGCCTGATCTCGGACATTTCGGATGCCTCCCGCCTGGATGCGGAAATGTCGCGTGTGCAGGTTGAACCGATGGATCTGGGGCCGATGCTGGCGGCGCTGGCGGATTCTCTGGACGGCGCGGCCTCGCCGGGTGGGGCGCGCGTGCGCTATCAGGGACCGGAGCCGCCGCAGCCTCTGATGGTGCGCGCCATCAACAGCCGGCTTGGCCAAGTGTTCCATAACCTGATCGCCAACGCACTGTCATTCAGCCCGCCGGGCGGCACGGTCCGGCTGTCGGCGCGCCGCGATGGCCATGTCGTGGTCGCCACGGTCGAGGACGACGGCCCCGGGCTGCCGCCCGGCAAAGAGAACGCCATCTTCGATCGCTTCTATTCGCAGCGACCCAAGGGCGAGAAGTTCGGTACTCACTCCGGCCTTGGCCTGTCCATCTCGCGCCAGATCATCGAGAACCACAAGGGAACGATCCGGGCCGAGACCCGCGCCGACGATCAGGGTCGCGTCCTTGGCGCGCGCTTCATCGTGGTGCTGCCGGCGGCCTGACCGGCCGGCCCGGCGGACCCTGGCCGTCACCGGTCCGGGCGGGGCGGCGGCAGCGGTGTGCGGCCGTGGGTGTCGGCGCTGTCGCCATCCGGCGCGCCCATGTCCTCGGCGGCGTCGGCGCACGCCAGGACCCAGACGTCATGGACCGGGTGTTCCAGCGCCGACAGAGAGGGGCTGGAGGCGAACATCCAGCCCTTGAACAATGGCCCCTCGGACGCCCCCGCCGCCCGTGTTCCATGGCCGTCCCGCTCGGTGATCTCCAGAAAGGCGGCGTGCTCCGGCTGCTGGTCGGGCGCGGTGCGCCGACAGGCGTGGACGGTCACGTCAAGGCTGCCCAGGGGTACCGTGGACCCCACCGGGACGGACAGTTGATCGACGCGGGCCGTTGACTTGTCCAGCCAGCGCAACACCACCTCGTCGGATTCGATGCGTGGAACGTCGCCGCCTTCCTGGCCGGACTGGCTTTGCGCCGGACGCGCCAGAAAGGTCGCCGACGCCGCCGTCAGCATCACGCTGGCCGCCATCGGCCCGGCCAGCAGCGGCACGGCGACGGAACGGGCCAGCCGGAGTCTCCGACCACGGACGCCACGGGTCATGGACACGCTCTCCCTTGCCAGATCTCGGGCCATGGCGGCGCGCCGCAAGGCGCCACCGCACCGCCTGTGTCTGCCCGGTCTTTCGGGCGGAAGCAAGGCATCGGACATGTCCCGGCCTGTCGTGCGGTCTTTCCTGTGGCCATCGCGCCCCGGGACGATCTAGACTTTCGCGCGGGAAAGCCAACCCGAACGAGGCGGGGAGGATGTGAACGATGACACCATCGCTCGACGATCTCATGGCGCGACGGCTGGCCATCGGGGTCACCGGCCTGTCACGCGCCGGCAAGACGGTGTTCGTGACCTCGCTGGTTCATACGCTGTTACGCGCCGATCCCGATGCCGAGGACAGCCCTTTGCGCGGCTTCGATCCGTTTGACGAGGGCCGGCTGATCGGCAGCGTGGTGCGCCACGACGCCAACGCCACGGTGCCGGAGTTTCCCTATCGCAAGGCGGTCGATGCCATCACCGGCGACGCCCCGGCCTGGCCGGAGCCGACGCGCGGGATCTCGCGCATCCGGCTGGATCTGCGCTATCGCCGTCCGCAGGGCCTGAGCGCCAATGTGGCCTCTCGTCTGGGCCTGACCGAAGGGCGCCTGCACCTGGAGATCGTGGACTATCCCGGCGAATGGCTGATGGACCTGCCCCTGCTGATGCAGTCGTTCGAGGACTGGTCGCGCGCCATGCTGGCCCAGGCCGCCACCGGCACGCGCGCCACACTGGCGGGCGACTGGCTGGCCTTTGTGCGCGAACGCGCCCCCGACAGCCCGCATGACGAGGACTGGGCCGATCTGGCCGCGCAGCGCTACACCGAATACCTGCGTGCCTGTTCGGACGCCCACCTGCGTTACCTTCAGCCGGGCCGCTTCCTGACGCCGGCGGAGTTGCGCGGGGCCTCGGTGCTGCGCTTCTGCCCGCTGCCGGACCTGCCCGCCGAGGCGCCCGCCGGCAGCCTGCACGCGGCCATGCGCGACAAGTTCCGGGAATACCAGGAGAAGGTCGTGCGCGCCTTCTACCGGCGGCACTTTGCCCAGCTCGATCGTCAGGTCGTGCTGATCGATGCCCTGTCCGCCCTGAACGACGGTCAGGAGGCGTTCGAGGACCAGAGCGCGGCACTGGCCGCCATCCTTCAAAGCTTCCGTCACGGCCGCAACAGCCTGCTGGGCTGGCTGATGGGGCGGCGCATCTCCAAGGTGGTGTTCGCCGCCACCAAAGCCGACCACGTCATTCGCGGCGACCGCGCCCACCTGGAAACCCTGACCCGCCGCATGCTGCATGTGCTGGACGAGAACAACCAGGTCAAAACCTCTGCCGATGTGTCGGTTGCCGCCATCGCTTCGGTGCGGGCCACGCGCGACACCCGGCGCACCGACACCGGGCGCGAGATCCTGCTGGGCCGCCGCCCGGGCGAGGATTCGGAGAGCGCCATGGAGCCGGGGGCCGTGCCGCTCGACTTCCCGCCCGACTGGCAGGCGTTGTCCTATCGCTACTGGGACTTCCAGCCCATGCCCGACCCGACCTGGCGCCATGAGGGCTTCCCCACCCTGAACATGGCCGAGGTGTTGAACATTCTGATCGGGGAGGATCTGTGATGACCCAGCGACGCCAGCCGGGGGTGATCGATCCGACGCTGGTGGGCGCGCCCGACGGACGCCGCCGCCGGCCTCGCGATGCCACGGCCGACGGCGAGGCCGGCGACGATGGCGCCCGTTCGCCCGGCCCCGTGCCCGGCCCCGTGCCCGGCCCCGTGCCCGCTCCCGTGGCACCAACCGCCTCCTCGCCGCGCGGGGGCATGT
>CAYFTQ010000262.1:0-4514 GCA_964346035.1 uncultured Roseospira sp.
GCGGATGCACCCGCCCGTTTCCATGCGCCCCTTATATCAGTCGCGCGAAAGCAGGTCACGTCATACTTAAGTCGGACTTTCGCAGGCGCAATATTGCAATCGCACACCGACTCCGCCCGACGGTCAGGAGCCGTTGGCGGCGGCCTTGCCCCGCGTCCCGCCGGACCGCCCGGACTTGCCCCTGGTTGCCTTGGCAGAGGGGGATTTCGCGGCCGCTTTGGCCCTGCCCGTCTTGCCGGCGCCGGCCTTGGCGCCCGCGGCCTTGGCGCCCGCGCCCTTGGCCCCGCCGGCCTTCCTGGACGATGCCTTGGGGGCGCCGTCGCCCTTGCCGGCGTCCTTCTCCGCCTTCAGGCGAATCAACTCGACGGCGCGGTCCAGGGTCAGGGCGTCCAGGTCCTCCCGGTCCGCCTTGGGCACGGTGGCGCGCGCTTTGCCGTGCTCCACGTAGGGACCGAATCGACCGTCCTTGAGCGTCACCGGCTTGCCATCCGAGGGATGCCCGCCCAACGCGCGCGCCGCCGCGCGGGCGCGCCCGCCGCTCTTGCTGGCCAAAAGCTCGACCGCCCGGTTCTGGCCGATGGTAAGGACCAGCAGGGGGTCGTCGTCCTTGGGCAGCGAGGTATACCGGTCGCCGTGCTTCAGGTACGGCCCGAATCGGCCCAGTCCGGCCTGTATCGGCGCGCCATCCTCGGGGTGCGGCCCCACCTCTCGCGGCAGGGCCAGCAGGCCAAGCGCCACGTCCAGGGCTACGCGGTCGGCGTCCAGCCCGGCCGGCAGAGAGGCCCGCGGCGGCTTTGGCCCCATTTTCGGCTTGCCGGTCTTGGTTTCGCCGATCTGCTCCTGTTCGCCAAGCTGGACATAAAGGCCGTAGGGTCCCTTACGCAAGGTCACTGCCTTGCCCGTAGCCGGGTCCGTGCCAAGCAGACGTGGCCCGGCGGCGAGATCCTCGGCGCCGCCGTCGTCCTCCGCTGTGGCGACAAGCTGGCGCGTGAAGCGGCACTCGGGATAGTTCGAACAACCGATGAAGGCGCCGAACTTGCCCAGACGCAGCCCCAGGCGGCCGTCGCCGCACTTCGGGCAGGCGCGTGGATCGTGGTCCGGGTCCGATTCGTTGGTCGGGAACAGGTGTGGCCCCAGATCCGCGTCCAGGGCATCCAGCACATGAGAGACGCGCAGGCCCTGTATTTCGTCCACCGTGCCCTTGAAGTCACGCCAGAAGTCGCGCAGCACCTGAATATAGTTGAGCTGGCCGGCCGAGATCTCGTCCAGCTTGTTCTCCAGGTCGGCGGTGAACGAGTACTCTACGTACTTGGCGAAGAAACTCTCCAGGAACGCGGTCACCAGACGGCCCCGGTCCTCGGGCACGAAGCGGCGGCTTTCCAGCCGGACATAGTCGCGGTCCTGCAACACCGACAGGATGCTGGCATAGGTGGAGGGCCGGCCGATGCCAAGTTCCTCCATCTTCTTGACCAGGCTGGCCTCGGTATAGCGCGGCGGCGGCTGGGTGAAATGCTGATCGGCCGCCACCGCTCGCCGATCCACGGCCTCGCCCTCGGCCAGTGGCGGAAGGATTCGGTTGATCTCCTCGCCGGCCGCCCCGCCCTCGCCAGCGTCGTCGCGATCCTCGAAATACACCTTCAGGAAGCCGTCGAACGTCACCACCGAGCCGGTCGCCCGCAGCACCGTGCGGCCGTCGGCGCCCCGCAGGTCAACGGCCACCTGATCAAGTTCCGCGCTGGCCATCTGGCTGGCGATGGTGCGTTTCCAGATCAGCTCGTAAAGAGCGCGCTGGTCCTTGTCCAGATAGGCCGCCACCATGGCCGGTGTGCGGCCGGGATCGGTCGGACGGATGGCCTCGTGCGCCTCCTGCGCGTTCTTGGCTTTGGTCTTGTAGGCGCGCGGCACCTCCGGCAGATAGCGCCCGCCGAAGTCGCGGTCGATGGCACGACGCGTGGCCTGCACGGCCTCGGGTGCCATCTGCACACCATCGGTTCGCATGTAGGTGATCAGCCCGACGGTCTCGCCGCCCAGCGTCACCCCTTCATAAAGCCGCTGCGCCACCGTCATGGTTCGCTTGGCCGCGAAGTACAGCTTGCGAGAGGCTTCCTGCTGGAGCGTTGAGGTGGTGAACGGCGGCGACGGATTGCGCCTGGCCGTCTTGCGCTCCACCGATCCGACGCTGAAATCCGCGCCCTCGATGGCCGCCTTGGCCGCCATGGCGCTGGCCTCGTCCGGCAGGCCGAACTTGTCCAGCTTGCGGCCGTCCAGATGGGTCAGGCGCGCGGTGAACGGCGCCGCCGGGGCTTCGGCGCCGGCAGCATCGCCGCCCGCCAGCTTGGCCACCTCGGCCTCGACGGTCCAGTATTCCCGCGCCTTGAAGCGCTCGATCTCGGCCTCGCGGTCGCAGATCAGGCGCAATGCCACCGACTGCACCCGACCGGCAGAGCGGCTGCCCGGCAGCTTGCGCCATAGCACGGGCGAGAGCGTGAAGCCGACCAGATAGTCCAGCGCGCGCCGGGCCAGATAGGCTTCGATCAACTCGCGGTGAAGCTCGCGCGGCGCCGCCATGGCGTCATCCACCGCGCGCTTGGTGATGGCGTTGAAGGTAATGCGATGCACCGGCATGGTGCCCAGAACCTTGCGCTGCGCCAGCACGTCGCGGACGTGCCAGGAGATCGCCTCACCCTCGCGATCCGGGTCGGTGGCCAGATAGAGCGCGTCGGCATTGCGGACCGCTTCGGCGATTTCGCGCACATGCTTCTCGGATTTCTGGTCCAGCTCCCACTTCATCGAAAAGTCGTTTTCCGGATCGACCGAGCCGTCCCTCGGCGGCAGGTCACGGACATGGCCGAACGACGCCACGACCCGAAAGTCGTCGCCCAGATACTTGTTGATGGTCTTGGCCTTGGCCGGGGATTCGACAACAACGACACGCATGGGCGGCGGAGGCCTTTCGTCCGATCCGGAAGCACCCGCCGATAGCGGCGGAGGATCCGCCGCGCGGTCAGGGCGCCGTCAGCAGCGCGACCCGGCCGCCCGGCAGGCGCTCCAGGCGCCCCGCCAAGTCCAGTTCCAGCAGCACGGTCACGACGACGGATACGGACAATTGGCAGCCGCGGATGATTTCGTCAACCGCAACCGGGCTCGGCCCAAGTGCTTCAAGGACGCGACTCCGGGCCTCTTCCAACTCGGAGTCGGAAGGCGGAGGCGCGGCCTCGGCCCGGAACGGCTGGGCTGCGGGTTCCCCCAGGGGCTCGCGTCGCAGGGCCAAAAGGGCCTTCAGGACATCGTCCGCCGTCTCGGTCAGGATGGCGCCATCGCGCAGCAGACCGTTTGGGCCTGCGGCCCGGCCATCCAGCGGCGAGCCTGGAACGGCGAACACTTCGCGGCCCTGCTCAGCGGCCAGCCGCGCGGTGATCAGCGAGCCGGAGCGCGCCGCCGCCTCCACCACCACAACCCCCAGCGCCAGCCCGGAGATGATGCGATTGCGGCGCGGGAAGTGGCGCGCCTGCGGGGCCTCGCCCAGCGGCATTTCCGAGAGCACCAGCCCGCGCTCCACCAGCGCCTGGTACAGATCCCGGTTCTCGGGCGGATAGACCACGTCCACCCCGCCGGCCAGGACGGCCACCGTGGCACCGCTCGAAAGCGCGCCCTGATGCGCCGCCGTATCGATGCCCCGCGCCATGCCCGAAGCCACCAACAGGTCCGCGCGGGCCAGGTCATGGCCCAGCCTGTGCGCCAGCTTGCGCCCGTTCAGCGAGGCATTGCGCGCCCCCACGATGGCCACCGTGGTCTTTTTCAGCAGGCCGACATGGCCGCGCGCGAACAACAGCGGCGGGCTGTCCTCCAGCACCGCCAGCGCGGCCGGATAATCCGGCTCGCCTTGGGCCAGAACGGCCACGCCGGCGGCCTCCAGCGCTGCCAGTTCGCGCTCCGCCGCCGCCTTGGAGCAGACCTTGAGCGGCCGTGCCCGGCCGCCGCGCCGGGCCAGCGTCGGCAGAGCCTCCAGCGCCGCCGCCGCGCCGCCGTACTGGGCCAGCAGTCGGTGGGCGGTGACCGGGCCAACGTTCTCGCTGCGAATCAGGCGCAGGCGGTCGCGCCGTTCGGCCGCGCTCAGGCGCGCCCCGCCGTCGCCGGGCGGGGCCGGCGGCTCGCACAGCCGATCAAACGGCAGGGTGGGCGCGGCGCTGGGGTCGATCATGCGTGCATGATCGCCCCATCGACAACCAAGGCGCAAGACGAATTCGCGATGTGCCGGCAGGAATGGCCGCTGGGCCTGCCCAGGCACGGGCAGGAATTGCCCAGCCATCGGCGCGCGCCCTTGTTAAACGGCCCGCCCGGCCGGCTCCGGCGCCTGGCATGGCGTGTGCTTGTGCTCGGGGCGACCCTGTTCCCCCGGCGTGGAGCGCCCATCATGTCCGTCACCCAGTTCGCCGACCTGAGCAAGCTGCGCGAGAGCCGCCAGCCCGGCGGCGCCCGGTCCCGCGAGGAGGCCATGTCCGAGATCGCCCCCC
>CAYFTQ010000263.1:0-4495 GCA_964346035.1 uncultured Roseospira sp.
CGACCAGACCACCAAGGTCAAGGGCATGTTCGTCCACCCCGAACAGGTGGCCGACGTGCTGAAGCGCTTCCCCGATGTCTCCAAGGGCCGCCTTGTGGTCGGCCACGACGATCGCGGCACCGACGTCATGACCCTGCGCGTTGTGATCGAGGGCGGCGCGGACGGCGGAGACGGGGGCCTTGCGGAGCGCATCGGCGAGGCCATTCAGGCGGTGACCAAACTACGCGGCGCGGTCGAGTTCGTTGCCGGATCCGCGCTGCCGAATGACGGCAAGGTGATCGAGGACGCAAGGGATTACGGTTAGCGGCGGCTGTCACAATGCTGGGCCTGATCGGCGCCCCTGGTCTCGTCTTCGTTTGCACTTGAAACGCCGACGATCTGAGCGATACCAGCCGAGCCATCCGGGGCGAGGGGCGCCATCCATCGGCCCGGATTGCCACACGTCGTCCGGAAACGGCGGTTCGCAAGGACGGGCGTCTTCGAGGCGAACGCGGTGTCGACTCCCACGAAGGCCGATATGGATCGCGATATCATCGTTCTGGACGGTACCGACCCGCCCGCCGTCGCGGCCGCCGGGTCGCCCCGCGCCATCGGCCATGGGCTCGGCAGGGCCGGGCGGGCGGCCTTTCACCGCCACATCTTGCCTTCGCGCGCGTTCGCGGCGTGCGCGGCCTTTGTCGGATCGGGCCGGCTGGCGGCGCTGGAGGCCGCCATGCGGGCTCATCACCCGGCCGTCGCGGCCGAGATGGAGGGCTTGGCCGAGGGGTTGGCCCTGCCGTTTGATGAGGTCTTCGCTTGGCAGTGCCGGGGCGATCTGCCCGGGGTTCTCTGGCCGGCATCACCAGACGCGGGGGCCGAGGGCTGCACCACCGTGGCCTGGCGCGACCGCGCCGGCGGCGGCCGTCTGGGGCACAACGAGGATGGAGACCCCGCCCTGGCGGACTCTGTCTTCCTGGCCCGGATAGAGCCCGCCGACGCGCCTCCTTTTACCGCGTTCTGTTATCCCGGATCACTGCCCGGCCACGCCTTCGCCTGGACCGATGCCGGCCTGATCATGACCATCAACAATATTCGCGCCGCCAGCCCAGGCCGGGGCGTGCCGCGCATCGTCCGGTGCCGGGCGGCGCTGGCGGCGCGGTCATTGACGGCCGCGCGCCTGACGCTGACGGCCGCGCCTGCGGCCGGTGCCTTCCATCACCTGCTGGCCGCGCCGGGCGACGGCCTTCTTGGCCTGGAGGTCGGCCCCGACGGTGCCCACGCGGACCCGGGCGGACGCGCCTTCGCCCACGCCAATCATGCGCTCTGGGGTGGCGCGGTCGAACAGGTGGTCACGGCGTCATCGGCCGCGCGTCAGGCCCGCGCCGACGCCCTGGTGAGGCACTGGCCGGCCGTGCCAACCGAAGCGGACCTGGAAGGTGTGCTGGATGACGCCACCGATGTCGCGTTTCCCATCGCGCGCCGCGACCCCGCCGACCCGGATGGCGAGATCACGCTGGGCCGGCTGGTCGTCCATGTCACTGCGGACGCCCTGACGATCCGCGCCGGTCTGGTCGCGCCTATTCCGCCGCCGCGCGCCAGGGCATGATCGGCACCGAGGACATGGAGTGCTTCGGACTGCCTTCAATCAGCTTGTCGCTGATGACCAGATAGATAAGCACGTCATGGTCCGTGTCGTGGAAGCGGCGCACGCGCAGGCGCTTGAACAAGACAGAGCGGCGCTCGGCGAAGACCACCTCGCCGTCCTCCAGGTCCTCGCGGATGGTGATGGGACCGACCTGGCGACAGGCGATGGAACTGTTCGATGGATCCTCGGCCAGCCCCACGGCGCCGGAAATGCCGCCGGTGACGGGCCGGGACAGGTGGCAGACCACGCCGTCCACCTTGGGGTCCTCCAGGGCATCGATGCAGATCTTGTGGTTCGGCCCGACCAGTTTGAAAACGGTATCGATGCAGCCGACTTCCTCGGCCGCGAGCGGGGTCGCCGAGGCCAGCATGGCCACGGGGGCAAGCAGACCCGCAATCAGACAGCGGCGCATGATGACAGGCTCCTTGGGCTGGCGGGGCGGTTCTGGTCCCCCGCGATGATTGTTCGGGTCCCGGCCCGGCCACCGTTATCGTCGGCGCGGGGACGGGGGGTCGTTGTCGTGCCCGACGACGCGGTGACGCGGCAGGGTGATGTCCACGGATGTCCCCATAGAGGGGTTCGATGAGACCGAGACCGCGCCCCCGTGCAGGTCGATCAGGCCGCGCACCAGCGCCAGCGACAGTCCGCGCGTGGCGCCGCCGCGCTCGCTGTCGCCGCCGGGGTCGTCCATAGGCTGACGCAGGGCCATCATGTCGTCTTCGGTCAGGCCCAGGCCGCTGTCGCGCACGGACAGGCGCGGCTCGCCGCTCTGATCCAGGGTCAGGTGCACCATGACGGTTCCGTGCGGTGGGTTGGCCCTGAGTGCCGATGTGACCAGCGTCGAGACGCCATGTCGCAGGGCACCGGCGTCGCGCAGGCCGACCATGGCGATGCTCTCGGCCTCGGCGGTGGCCTCGGCTGCGTCCTCGTCGTCATCGGGCACGCTTTCCAGGTCCAGGATGATCCGGTCCGTCGCCTGGCCGGCGCGCGCCACGCGATGCGCCGTGACACGCAGCCGGGCGGGGATGCCGGACCCGCGCCGGGTCGGGCGGGCGTGGACCCCGAGCCGGGCGGGTGTATCCTCGTGTCCACTGGCCGAAGGGTCCGCCAGCAGGGGTTCCAGGGCTGCCACCGCCAGCGGGTCCAGCACCTCGGCCAGCGGCCGGTCCAGCAGGGAGTCCGCCGTTTCGCCCAGAAACGCATCGGCGTTGCGGCTGGCGAACTGCACGGTCAGGTCCGGTCCGTCCGTGACCAAAACGGCGCCATGCGACTGCACCAGTTCAAGCTGGTGGATGGGTTCGTTCTCGCACTCGCTCAGATCGATGGTGGGGAGATCCTCGGTTGCTTCGGTCATGAGGCCGCTCCGAACCGGTGGGCGAGCGCGTTGAAAACGATTCCGGCGGCGACGACGGCACGGTCGGCGCGGGCGGTGTCGTCGCGGCCTTGCGCGTTGACCAGAGCGCCGACCGCGCGCCAGGTGGCGCCCACGTCCTGCTCCGGCGAGCCGAGAAAGCGCACCGCACCTTGGGCCTCGGGCGGGAGGCCGCGCGACAGGTGGCGTGCCAGGGCGCGGCCGCCCAGGCGGGCGCCCTCGGTCACGTACAACACACCCAGCGCGTCAGCCGGCGTGGCCTCCAGGCCGAGGCGTGCCATCCGGCACGGGGCCGGGGTCCTGGCCTCGGCCAGCAGCGTGTCCAGGTCGGCCAGGTCCTGGGCCAGGGCGGGGCAGCGCGAGGCGCGCGCATGACCACGGGCGGCGAACCAGTCGTCCATGGGGGCCAGAACATCCCGTTCGACGGCGGCAAAGATGGCCTGGAAAACAGCCAGGATGGTGCGATAGTCGGCAAGGTCCAGGTGATCCGCCTGCAAAGGCGCCAGGCCGGGGGCACGGTGAAGGGCTTCGTGCGCTTCCGCCGTCTCGCGCCGCAATCGGGCCATCAGCGGTTCGTCCGGAGGCGTGTGGACGGCGCGGCAGGTTGCCGCCTTCGGGCCGGAAACGTTGGACACATCAAGGCCTCAAGCTGGGCGCCGGACGCGCTTGCGCGGGCAGGGCGCCTGTTCCTTTGCGACCGGCATGCGCTGCGGCGCCCCGCTATGGGATGGTTGGTCGCGCCACTCAGCCGGAAAGGGTATACAGCCAGCCCGCAAAGCCGGCCACCGCCGCCGCCAGAAGCAGCGCCAGGAGGGGGCTTGCAAGACGCGGCGGCGGCTCGGCCTTGTCGGCGGGCAGAGCCTTGCGGCCCAGCACCATGGGCCCGATCAGGTTCTCGCGCTTGACGATCAGGTACAGGAACGCGGCCGCGATGTGTACGGCCGCCAGCCCGACCAGCACGTCAAACAGCATGCCCTTGTGCAGACTGGTCAGCGTGCCGGAAAGGTCCGCGCCGACCAGCCCGGCGAGAGGCCCGGAGACGAACGCCCAGGTGTTTTCGCTGGCGAACAGGCCGGTGCCGGCCTGGACCGCCACCAGCAGCAGCAGGGCAACCACCATGATGGCACCGGCCGGGTTGTGGCCGACGCTGTAATCCGGTGTCTTGCCGATCATGCGGCGCAGGTAGGCGGCGATGGCGCCGGGGCCGCGCACAAAGGTCGCGAACCGGGCGGTCTCGCTCCCCACGACGCCCCACAGCAGGCGGAACAGCAGCAGCCCGACGACAACATGGCCGGCGATGAAGTGGACGGTGAAGTCACCCTCCTCGCCGCTCCACCACGACACCCCCAGCGCCGCCGCCAGGGACCAGTGAAACAGACGGGTGGGAGCATCCCAGACCTTGACGGCGCGCTTGGGCTGGGCGGCGTCGTGGCGGGCCGATGTGGGTTTGGACATGCGCGGGGTCTCCCTGCGGGACGGACAGGAAAGGGTATCCTGCC
>CAYFTQ010000264.1:0-4474 GCA_964346035.1 uncultured Roseospira sp.
GTCATCGGGGGCGGGCACCGTGGTCCAGGCCAGGGGGCAGGATATGGGGCAGGACATCGGGCAGGACATGGGGCGGCTCCTGGTCCGGTCGGGTGGGATGGGCTGGAGGCGACCGGCCCCGGGTGGTGCCCGGGTGGTGCCCGGGTGGTGGAAGCGCCCCGGGGTCGCCACATTCCGGGTCGAGCATAGTCGTCGACAAGATGGCAACCCAGGTCCGCCACACAATCCCTCTTCGGCTCGGGAGGCCCCCGCGCCGTCCACCCTGGATCACCGCGGAGGCGGCATGCATCACGACCGCTCTGATTCGGGCGCCGGACGCCACGGCACCCCCGGAACACCGACCAAGGCCCGGGCCGTGGTGCCCGCCGTGGCTCTTGTCCTGCTGGCCCTGGGCGCCTGCCAGCCCACCGTCCGGGTGCAGGCGCCCGACAAGCCCATCGTCATCAACCTGAACGTCAAGATCGAACAGGACGTGCGCGTTCGCCTTGAAAAGGGCGTGGAAGAAGCGCTGGACAAGAATCCCGACATCTTCTGAGGTCCTTCCGGGCCGCCGTGCCCACCCGGCCTGTGTCCACAAGCCCGTCTCCCCAAGCACAAGAGAGCCTGTCATGAGCGCGACCCGGACCCCGAACCCGACGGCCCCCGCCCGATGCACCGGGCGACGCACCGGGCGACGTACGCCCCTGCGTCTGGCCGCCCTGGGTGCCCTGGGTGCCGGCCTTGTACTGGCCACCGGCCCGCTGCTGCTGGCGCCAACCCCGGCGTGGGCGCAATCGGCGGACGAGTTGCGCGACAGTGGCCGCGCCTGCGAACGCCCGGACGGCCTGCTCAAGGCCCTGGACGCGACCGTGGCCGGCGCTGTCGAGACCATCAACCGCCAGCGCCTGGCCACCTATCAACAGATTGCCGAACAGCAGGGGGGCACCGTCAAGCAGGTGCGCATTGTCTCGGGCGAGAAGTTGCAAGCCAAGTACGGTGGCTGTCCGTAACGCCGGCCGCCGCGCTATTCCACCGGCCCGGTGCCCGGGTCAAGCAGGGCATCCGGCACCGGCGCGCCCACGCCCGCCAGGCAGTCCGCCAGATCCTGGCGCAGCCGGCGCAGACCGGCGTGGGTCTTGGCTTCGCAGCGGGCCGCCAGGACGGGTTGGGTGTTGGCCGCCCGCAGCAGCCACCAGCCCTCGTCGCGACTGACGCGCACGCCGTCTATGTCGCTCATGGTCGCGCCCTCCTGGCGTAGGCGCGCGGCCACCCGCTTGATCACCGTCGCCTTGGCGGCATCGGGACAGGGAAAGCGGATCTCGGGCGTGTTGACCCGTTTCGGCAGTTCATCGACATGCGCGGACAGAGTCTCGCCCTCGGGCCAGCGGGCAATCTGGCCCAGAAGGCGCACGGCGGCATAGAGACCGTCGTCATAGCCGTAATAGCGGTCGGCGAAAAAGAAATGACCGTTGGTCTCGCCGGCCAGCGTGGCCTTGATATCCGACAAGTGAGCCCTGATGGGCGCGTGACCGGTACGATACATCACCGGCACCCCGCCCAGGTCATGGATACGCGCGAACACGGCCTCGCTGGCCTTGACGTCGGTGATGACCGTCGCGCCCGGATGCTGACGCAGAACCGGTTCAGCCAACAGGGCCAGAATCTGGTCGCCCGAGACGATGCGGCCGGCCTCGTCCACCACCGCCATGCGGTCGCCATCGCCGTCGAAGGCGATACCGATGTCGCCCCCCTGCCGCACAACGGTCTTCTGAAGCTGGGCCAGGTTGGCGGGATCGGACGGGTCCGGCGCATGGGCCGGAAAGGAGCCGTCCACGGCCCCGTTGAGAACGATATGATGGCCCGGCAATAGGGCGATCAATGCCGCCAGCACCGCGCCCGCGGCGCCATGACCCGGGTCCCAGACCACGGTCAGGGCGCGTTCGCCGCCGTCCCAATCCTGCAACAGTCGGCTGACATAGGCCCCCTGCACCGGCAGGGAAGTGGATCGACCCCGTTCTTGCTGCCAGACATAGGCGCCGGCGGCGGTGATGCGGGCCAGCAGCGACAGGTCCTTGCCGAAAAACGGGCGCCGCCCGCGCAGCATTTTGAAGCCGTTGTAGTGGGCCGGATTGTGCGAGGCCGTCACCATGATGCCGGCGGCCGCAGCGCTGTGGCGAACGGCGAAATACAGCATTGGCGTCGGGCCCAGGCCGATGCGATGGACCCGCAGGCCGGTGGCCATCAGGCCCTCGACCAGAGCTTCCTCCAGCTCGGGCGAACTGATCCGGCCATCCCGCCCGACGCAAATCGAGGCTCCGCCGCCCTTGGCGACCACCGAACCGAACGCCAGCCCGATGGCGGACGCCTGTTCCGGCCCCAGGGTCTCGCCCACGATACCGCAGATCTCATACTCGCGCAGAATGGAAGGATCGAGTGTGATCGGGTCAGCGAACGCGGGGTCTGACATGACGGTGCATCCCTTGCGCGCCCGCGTCTTTGCGGGAGCGACAGGCCCAGGAGCACAACCGCGCGGCCATGCCCCGATCAGGTGACGACGGTCGGACCACTCCGTCCGGTGCGGGCCTGCACGCCAGCCAAATCATCGGCCAGTGCGATCAGGTCGGCCAAGGCCGCCTGCGTATCCAGGTCATGGCGGGCCGGATCGTCCTCCGGCCGCTCCATGTAGATGCGCAGGGTGGCGCCGGCCGTGCCGGTACCGGAGAGGCGATAGACGATGCGGGCGCCGTCGGCGAAAACGACACGAACGCCCTGTCTCTCTGCGGTGCTTCCGTCTACCGGATCGGTATACGCGAAATCATCGGCCAGATCCACGCGCCTTTCGGCCAGGGTCTGCCCGGGAAGCAGCGGCAGACGGGCGCGCAGATTGTCCATCAACGTTTCGGCCGCCGCTGTATTCAAATCCTCGTAATCATGCCGGGTATAATAGATGCGACCGACCCGGCTCCACATGTCGCGCACCAGGGCCTCGACACCATCGCCGGAGGCCGCGACCAGATTGAGCCAGAACAGCACCGCCCACAGACCGTCCTTTTCGCGCACATGGTCGGAGCCGGTCCCAAAGCTTTCCTCGCCGCACAGGGTCGCCCGCCCGGCGTCGAGCAGCGAACCGAAGAACTTCCAGCCGGTCGGCGTCTCGTAGCAGTCCACACCGAGGAGAGCCGCCACCCGGTCGGGCGCATGGCTGGTGGGCATGGAGCGCGCGACGCCGGCCAGCCCGCGCGCATACCCCGGCACCCGGGTCGCGTTCAGGGTCAGGACGGCCAGGCTGTCGCTGGGCGTGACATAAAAGCGCCGCCCCAGGATCATGTTGCGATCGCCGTCGCCGTCGCTGGCCGCGCCCATGTCGGGCGCGTCGGCGGCGTCGGAGAACAGGCGCCCGACCAACTCGCGGGCATGGATCAGATTGGGATCGGGGTGGCCCTCGCCGAAGTCCTCCAGGGGCTCGCCATTGATGACCGTGCCGGCGGGCGCGCCCAGGCGATTTTCAAGAATCTCGCGGGCATAAGGGCCGGTGACGGCGTGCATGGCATCGTAGCAGAGCCCGAAACCGTCCCGGAACAGGGTCCGGATGGCATCGAAGTCGAACAGCGATTCCATCAGCGCGGCATAATCGGCAACCGGGTCGATGACCTCGACCACCATATCATCGACGTTGTGTTCCCCCACCGCCGACAGGTCGATCGCCGGCGTGTCCAGGATGCAGAATTCGCCGATCTCTCGTGTGCGCGCATAAATGGCGTCGGTGATGCGTTCCGGTGCCGGTCCACCATTGGACGGATTGAACTTGATGCCGAAATCACCATCCGGCCCACCGGGGTTGTGGCTGGCCGACAGGATGATGCCGCCCCAGGCGCCGCGCGCGCGGATCACGCACGAGGCGCCCGGCGTGGACAGCAGACCGTCGCGGCCCACCAGCACGCGCGCGATGCCGTTGGCGGCCGCCATGCGGATGATGGTCTGGATGGCGGCCTTGTTGTGAAAGCGGCCGTCGCCGCCCAGAACAAGCGTGGCGCCCTGCCGGCCCGGCACGGCATCCAGGATCGCCTGGACGAAGTTCTCCAGGTAGCGCGGCTGACGAAAGGTCGAGACCGTCTTTCGCAGGCCGGACGTGCCCGGCTTCTGATCGTCGAAGGGGGTCGTCGGTTGCACTCGGATCGCGCTCATCGCTCAAGCCTCCGCTGCTGGCGGCCGGGGGGACTCAGGGAGACGGCGCCGGCGTGGGCCGGCCCACGCTGACATAGTGGAAGCCGGCGGCTGCCATGTCCTCGGGATTGTATACGTTTCGAAGATCGACCAAGACGGGCGCGGACAGCAGCGCCAGCACCCGGGTCAGATCAAGGGCGCGGAACTCGTTCCACTCGGTCAGGATGACAAGCGCGTCGGCGTCGGTCATGGCCTCGTAGGCATCCCCGCAATAGGTGATGTCCGGCAGCAGGGCGCGCGCCTCGCCCATACCCTCGGGGTCGAACGCGCG
>CAYFTQ010000265.1:0-4466 GCA_964346035.1 uncultured Roseospira sp.
GCCAACGAGGCCCGCTCCAGCTTCGGCGACGACCGCGTGTTCATCGAAAAGTTCATCGAGCAGCCGCGCCATATCGAAATCCAGGTGCTGGCCGACGGCACCAACACCATTCATCTGGGCGAGCGCGAATGCTCCATCCAGCGCCGCCACCAGAAGGTCATCGAGGAGGCGCCATCGCCCTTCCTGACCGAGGACGTGCGCGCCAGGATGGGTGCCCAGGCCGTCGCCCTGGCCCAGACGGTGGGCTACAAAAGCGCCGGCACGGTCGAGTTCATCGCCGACGCCAACCGCAACTTCTATTTCCTTGAGATGAACACCCGCCTTCAGGTCGAGCATCCGGTAACGGAAATGATCACCGGCCTGGACCTGGTGGAATGGATGATCCGCATCGCCGCCGGCGAGCCCCTGTCCATCACCCAGGACGACGTCCGCCTGAAGGGCTGGGCCATCGAATGCCGCATCTACGCGGAAGATCCGTTCCGCAACTTCCTGCCCTCCATCGGCCGCCTGACCCGCTTCATCGCGCCGGCCGACGAGACCGGCCTGGTGCGCGTCGATACCGGCGTCACCGAGGGCGGCGAGATCAGCATGTTCTATGATCCCATGATCGCCAAGCTGATCACCTACGGCGCCACCCGGGATCTGGCCATCCGCCACATGCGCCGCGCGCTGGATGCCTTTTATATTCGCGGCGTGTCACACAACATCCCGTTCCTGGCCTCGGTCATGGGCAAGGACCGCTTCGTGGTTGGCGACCTGACCACCAATTTCATCCCAGAGGAATACCCGAACGGCTTCCACCTTGCCGACCTGCCGCCGGAGGACCCCTCCATCCTGATCGCCGTGGCGGCCTGCGCGCACCGCCGCCATATGGAGCGTGACGCCCGCATCAGCGGCCAGATGGAAGGCCACGAAAAGACGGTGCCCGATGCCTGGGTGGTGCGCCTGGGCGACGCCAATCATCCGGTTACGGTCACCCGGCTGGAAAACGGCTTTCGTGTCGTCGCCGACGGCGAACCGCTGGTCATCCGGTCGGACTGGCGCCTGGGCCAGTCGCTGTTCTGGTGCGAGATCAACGGTCACCCGGAGTGCGTGCAGATCGACCGCGACGGCACCGGCTATCGCCTGTTCCACGCCGGCGGCACCGACCGCGCCATGGTCATGACACCGCGCGCGGCCGCGTATGCCGACCTGATGCCGAAGAAGCAGCCGCCCGACCTGTCGCGGTTCCTGCTCTCGCCCATGCCGGGGTTGCTGGTCTCCGTCGCCGTCGAGGTGGGCCAGGAGATCAAGGCCGGCGAGCCGCTGGCGGTGGTCGAGGCCATGAAAATGGAAAACACCCTGCGCGCCGAAAGCGACGGCACGGTCGCCAGACGCCACGCCCAGCCCGGCGACAACCTGGCGGTGGATCAGGTCATTCTCGAATTCGAATGATGCGCGCGCCGATCGCGCCGGCCCCAACGCCATCGTCGGCGCGGCGCCGTTCCGCCGCCACGGTGCCCGGGCGCAAACCGGGAAGCACCACCTGAGGCGCCCGCAGGCGGGCGCGCCGGGGCTCACGCGACAACGGAAGGGCGTGGATCTGCTTGCGTGCCTCGACCATCAACACGCCCGAAAGGCCGGCAAACCAGCGCGGCCCAAGCCGCTCCATCAGTGGCCCGGCGGACTGGATCATGGCCGATCGCGACGGCGGCGTGAACAGTGCGGCGGCGCGGGCGCCGGGCGTGAACAGGTTGGCCCGCAACAGGGTGTCAAGCTGACCGCTGGAATAGGGCCGTCCGCAGGCGAACGGGCTGCACTCCAGCCGCGCCCACAGGCCGCGCCGGTTGGGAACCACCAGCAGCAGGCGCCCGGCCTCGGTCAGCACACGCCAGATCTCGCGCAGGGCGGCGGTGGTATGGTCCAGCCCCTCCAGCCCGTGAACCAGCAGCACGCGGTCGATCGAGGCATCGGGGAAAGGCAGTTCCGTTTCCTCCGCCAGCAGGGCCAGGTTGCGGCCCGGATCGGGCCAGCGCATCACGCCCTGGGTGGGCGGCATGACGGCCAGGACGCGCTCGGCCTCGCGCAGGAACGGGCTCATGTAGGGGACGGCGTAGCCCATCCCCAGCACCCGCTCGCCCCGCACATCCGGCCACAACGTTCGCAGGCGGCGGCCGATCTGGCGCCGGGCGACCTCGCCCAGCGGACCGTCGTAGAAGTCGCGCAGGTCGATGACATCGGCTCTCATCGGCGGTCCTCCCGTGGGGGCGCGGATCGATCCGGGCTTGCATCGCCACCCCGGTCTATGGCGTCTGGGGACATCGTCACCAGTCTGCGGCAGCGCGGGGAGGCAAACCCATGGCGACACTGGAAATCGTACAGGTCCCGGTCCTGAGCGACAACTACGTCTATCTGGTTCATGACCGCGACAGCGGCGAGACCGCCGCCGTCGATCCGGCCGTCGCCCGCCCGGTGCTGGACGCGGCGGCGCGCTGCGGCTGGCGCATCACCCACATCCTGAACACCCACCACCACGGCGACCACACGGGCGGCAACCAGGAGATCAAGCGCGCCACCGGCTGTACCATCGTCGGCAACCGCCATGACGCGGCCCGCATTCCGGGCCTGGATGTCGGCGTCGCCGAGGGCGAGACGGTGCGCCTGGGTGATCAGGAAGCCCGGGTGTTCGAGGTTCCCGGCCACACGGTCGGCCATGTCGCCTATTGGTTCGCCGACGCGGCGGCGCTGTTCTGCGGCGACACGCTGTTCTCGATCGGCTGCGGGCGGCTGTTCGAGGGCACGCCGGCGCAGATGTGGGCCTCGCTCGACCAGCTCCGCCGCCTGCCGGCGCGAACGCGGGTCTTCTGCGCGCACGAATACACGTGCGCCAACATCCGTTTCGCGCTCGCCATCGATCCGGACAACGCGGCCCTGCGGGCGCGCGCCGAGGACGCCCACCGCCTGCGCGAGGCCGGCAAGCCGACGGTGCCATCGCTGCTGGGCGACGAACTGGCCGCCAATCCGTTCCTGCGCGCCGACGACCCGGCCCTGGCGCAACAGGTCGGGCTGGCCGGGGCCGATCCCGTGGCCGTGCTGGCCGAGGTGCGCGCCCGCAAGGACCGCTTCTGACGAAACCGGCGTGCCTACAGGGGGGGCTCATCGCCCGCGGTCACCCGACCCGACAGCGTGCGCGAATGACCCCGGAACAGGGCCAGCACCTCGCCGGCCTGGTTGGTGACGGTGACGTCGGTGATGCCGGCGCGGCCCTTGCGGACCTGCTCGACCGCCTCCGCCGTCAGGCGATCGCCCAGGCGGCCGGGAGCCAGGAACGAGATCGAGCACGCGCTGGCCACCGTGACAACATCGTGGCTGTTGCAGCAATAGGCGAAGGCCGTATCGGCCAGCGTGAAGCACAGGCCGCCATGCAGGATGTCATGGCCATTCACCATGAAGGATTGCACTTCCATCACCGCGCGGGCATAACCGGGGCGGGTTTCCTGGATGGTGATGCCCATGTGGCGCGCGGTGTTGTCGCGCGGGTACATGGCGCGCGTGGTGGCTTCGGCCGTGGTCTGGCGGATGTCCCGGTCCATCAGCGTCAACGCCCCTTGAACACCGGCGGGCGCTTTTCCAGGAAGGCACGCACACCCTCGGCATAATCCTCGGTGGCGCCGGCCTCCGCTTGCAGGTCGCGTTCCAGATCCAGTTGCTGGTCCAGCGTATTGTCCCAGGTCGCGGCGAGCGCCTGCTTGATGCGCGCCAGCCCGGCCGTGGGCTGGCGCGCCAGATGACGCGCCAGCGCGCCGGCCTGGTCCATCAGGGCATCGTCGTCCACCACGTCCCAGATCAGCCCCCAGTCGGCGGCCCGTTGCGCCGGCAGCTTGTCGCCCAGCAGCATCAGCCCGGCCGCGCGTGCCGGCCCGGCCAGACGCGGCAGGGTCCAGGTGCCACCCGAATCAGGCACCAGGCCGATCCTGGAGAATGCCTGGATGAAGCTGGCCGAGCGCGCCGCCAGCACGATATCGCAGGCCAGGGCCAGATTGGCCCCGGCACCGGCGGCGACCCCATTGACGGCGCAGACGACCGGCACGCGCAGGGCCCGCACGGCGCGGATCATGGGGTTGTAGCGGGTCTCGACGGACTCGGCGATGCCGGCGCCGGAGGCCGTGTCGCCGGGCGCCACGGCGCGGTCGTTGAGATCCTGGCCGGCGCAGAAGCCTCGCCCGGCGCCCGTGATCAGCACACACCGCACGGCGGCGTCGGCGCCCGCGCGCGCCAGGGCCCGGGCCAACGCGGCGTGCATCACGGCGGTGAAGCTGTTGAGCGTTTCGGGGCGGTTGAGCGTGATGGTGGCGACGCCCGCGTCGATGTCGAACAGAACCGTCGCTTCGCCCTGGTCAGTCATGCCGTTCTCCCTGTCATGCGGGACCGTTCATGATACACGTTCCGGCTCCCGGCCCGGGAAAGTGTAGACTGTCCGGACACCA
>CAYFTQ010000266.1:0-4439 GCA_964346035.1 uncultured Roseospira sp.
CAGCCTTCTGGCCGTGCTTCAATGGCGCCTGGGACCCGAGGCGGTGTATGGTCTGTGCAGTTGGGTGGGCGGCCTGGTGGGGCCCATCATCAACAGCTATCAGAGCCGCGAGCGCCGCAAGGCGCTGGAGGCGGAGATTCCCCGGCTGGTGCGCAAGGGCAGCCTGCCCGAACTGTACAACTTCGTGGACAATGCCGATGAGCGGAAGTCCGACTTTGACGAGTTCCAGCGCGCCCGCGCCGAATGGGCCATGGCGCAGCAACAGATCCACAACCTGGAAACCGGCCGCGCCGGCGCGGACCAGAACGCGGAACGCACCGGGCAGCGTGTCGCCGCCACGGGGTCGGTGGGCATTGCCATCGTTACGGTCATGGGCGTTCTGGCGGGGTATCTGTTCTGATGTCGGCGCCTGACCCAACCACGCAAACAGGGCGGACGCCATGAGCCGTCAGTCTTCCGCATCGTCGTCCGGGGCCGGACTGGGGGTGGCCGCCAAGGTGGGCGCTGTCCTGATGTTCGCGACCGGCCTGTTCCTGTTCCTGCCCACGGTCCTGTTCCTGACCGTGGCCCTGCTGCCCACGGCTGTCGCGGTGGTGATTGATCGCTCGGCCAGTCGAACCGGCTGGTTGTGCGTTGGCGGGCTCAACTTCGCGGCCGCCGCTCCCTTTCTGTTCGACCTCTGGTTCAAGTCGCATACGCTGGAGCACGCCACCTCCATCATCAGCGATGTCTTCGTGATCACGATGGTCTACGGCGCGGCCGCCCTGGGGTGGCTGATGTACATGACGACGCCGCAGATCATTGGCACCTTTATGCAGATGACCTCCGCCCGGCGCATTGCCAGCCTGAAGGCGCAGCAGACGCGGCTTGAGGAAGAATGGGGGCCGGAGGTGACGCGCGACGGGGCGGAATAGGAGCAGGCGTGTCCCGCTCGGCGCCGGCGGCGCGCCGCATCAAAACGGCAGGAGGGCCGCATGTTCATTGTCGCCGTGGCCAACAGCAAGGGTGGATGCGGCAAGACCACCGTGGCCACCCATATCGCGGCCCAGTTCGCCGGGCGCGGCTTTCGCACCGGGTTGGCGGACCTGGACCGCCAGCAGAGCGCCCGCGCCTGGCTGGCGCGGCGTCCGGACCTGGTGGCGGGCATCCGCGCCGTGGACCTGGGTGTCGAGGACGACAAGCGGCCCAAGGGTATCGACCGGCTGGTGGTTGACTGCCCCGCAGCGATGACCAGGAGCACGGTCAAGGACGTGGTGCGTCAGGCCGATGCCATCGTTGTGCCGGTGCTGCCCTCGGTGTTCGACGAGGACGGGACGCGCCGCTTCCTTGAGATCCTCTCCGGCCTCAAGCCGGTCAGGCGACATCGCCGCGACATCGCCCTGCTGGCCAATCGGACCCGGGCGCGCACCCGGGCCACGGATCGCCAGGAAGCCTTCCTGATGGGCTTCTCGGTGCCGCTGGCCGGGCGTTTGCGGGATTCACAGATCTATGCCGCGGTCGCGGCCGAAGGACTGTCGGTGTTCGAGGCCGGAGGAGCCCGCGCGGCGGGCCACCGCGAAGACTGGGCCGGCCTGTTCACCCTGCTGGAACGGGCCGCCACTTGATGGTTCGGCGGCCGGGCTCAGCGCCGGTCGGTGGCGCGCCGCCGATAATGCGTCAGCACATGCACCCGCACCGCGCTGGACAGCGACACCGGCGCGCCGTCGGATCCGGTCCCGGCCCCGCGCGCGGCGTCCACTTCCGTGATGATGTCGGCCAGGGCGCAGCCCCGTTCGGCGGCCATGTCCCGCAGCGCATCCCAGAACGCATCCTCCAGTGACAGACTGGTGGCATGGCCGGCGATCACCAGGGAGCGTTTGCGCGGCCCGGTTGTCATGGTCATGGCGAGCCCGCGCTCAGGCCGCGACGGCGCGCACGAAGTCCGCCACCGCCTGCGCCACCGAAGCCAGATGATCGGCCTCGCTCAGGCCCGAGGCCTTGCGCGGCTTGAAGCCGTGATCGCCATCGGCCAGCCAGAGCAGGCGCAGCGCGGGTGAGAGCGTCAGTCCGGCCACCGTCCCGGCATTGCCCAGCGGATCGCGGCTGCCCTGGCAGATCAGCGTTGGTGTGCGCAGGTCAGCCAGATGAGCGGTGCGGAGGCGATCCGGCCGCCCCGGCGCATGAAACGGATACCCCAGGCAGACCAGCCCCCGGACGCCCTCGGCATCGGCGATCATCGAGGCCATGCGCCCGCCCATCGATTTGCCGCCAACGACCACCTCCGGAGCGGGGCCGTGCGCGGCCAGGACCGCGCGCCAGCGCGCCAGCAGGACCGGTTCGCGATCCGGCGGGCGCTTGCGGCCGTCGGCGCGGCGCGCGGCCATGAAGGGGAACTCGAACCGGATCACCCGGATGCCACGGTCCGCCACGCTCTGCGCCATGGTCCGCATCCAGGGCGACTCCATGGTGGCGCCGGCGCCGTGCGCCAGAATCAGGCGGGGGCCATGGGCCGGGCCGTCGGCCAGAACGGGCAGGCCGTCCGCGAGGCCATCATACGCCATGACGGGAGTCACCGGCCGCCTGACGATCGCGGCGCGCGGCTTCCCACGCGGCGCGGCCCCATTTGGCAAGAGCGGTCTCGTCATCCAGCACCCAGGGTGGCAGGCGTCGATACGTCGCGACGGCGAGTGCGCCTCCTCCGGGCGGGTCCAGGGCCGGGCCCGGGCCCGGGCCTGATGCGTCGTTGGTCTCGTCGTCGCGGGCCTCGGCCTCGGCGGTGTCGTAGGCGGCCCGGGTGCGCGCATCGACGCGGAACAACAGGACGCCGTCCTGGACCACAGCGAACAGGACATCGCGCAGTGTGAACCCGACGACGTCCCCCCGGACCCGCATGCGGACGCCGCCCAGCGCCGCCTGCAGCATGGGCAGCACGGCGGTCGCGAGTCTCTCGTTGTGGGTTGCCGCCGTCACGACAACCCCCGTTGCAGGCGGACGGACCTGTCGAATATGCGCAGTACCTCCGGCAGGGTCGGCGCCGTGGCGATGGTCTCGCGGCCGGAAACAACCGTGAACTGATAGGTCGGCGAGGTCAGCGATCCGGGCCGCGCGCCGCCCTTCAGGCGCTTGGAAATGATGAACTGCGGCCGTTCCAGCGTGCTGCGAAAGACGGCGAACCGGGCCGTTCCGTCAGCCTGCTGGTCGATGGCGTAGTCGCGCCACTCACCGCCCTTGACCCGGCGGCTGTACAGGGAAAGCAACTGGTTCATCTCCGGGCGCGTGAAATGAACCGCCGGACCGCCGCGCCTGTATTCCAGAAGACGAACGATCTTGGACATTTATGTTCCAGTTCCTCCCGGCCCTTGAACCCGCAGCGCTTCGGTCCGTTGCCGTCCGGTTGCCGCGACGGCGGTTGGCTTTCGCGCCCAAGCGGCCCCGGGCACCCCATCGGAGGCGACATTGTCCGTCGAGTCGGGCGCGCTGTCGAGACCCGAGTAAAGGGGCCTGCGGCGCCCTGGCTGCGATGGCCCGCAACCTCAGTGTCTGTCCGGAAAGCCGTCAGGTACACAGCATATGGCACGACGATCCGGGTAGCAGCCATACCATATGCGGGTTTCGAAACTGTCCGGACGGGCTCTCAGCGCTGGCCGGGCAGGGGGTCGGCGGCCGGACCGTTGACGGTACGCGCGCCCACGACGTGGCGCGGATCGGTGACGAGCCGGTGCGATTCGCCCGGGATCTGCGTATCATAGCAGGTGATGGCGCCGATGGAGCGATAGCAGTACAGGCGCGTTTCGATCGGCTTGTTGGGCGCTGCCGGTTTGACACAGTAATAGCCGCCGTCGGAATACCGGACCAAGGAACAGTCGTGGCCCGTCACCAACGAGATGACATGGTCAGGGATGGTCTTGTCGGTGTTGACCAGGGTGGCGACGCTGACCACGCCGCCCGCGCTGGCCGAGGCGGTGGCGGCCGTCTCGACCAGGCTGGAACAGCCGGCCAGTATCATCGGCGCCAGCACCCCGGCGGCGGCCGTGCCCGGCAGGCGCCGGAACAGGCGGGCATGACGCCTGCCTGATGTCGCATGGCGCGCCGGTCGGGTTTCGCAAAATGTCGGGTCCGCGCTTGGTTCGGTCATGGTTTCGCCCCGTGCTGGTCGGGCGGCACGGTTGTCGTTGCCCACCGCCAACCCTACATGGGGCCAAGTTAAGGATGGTTGAATCCGGCACCGTGGTGGGTCGCGGTTTCGTGGTCCGCCGTCCGCTTTCCTTTCGTCTCTGCTCCGTTCTGAACAGGAGGCCCCGCGTCATGGCCGTGCATACGCCCGTTTGCGACTTTGGCTGGCCCGCCCCGGACTTCTCCCTGCCGGGCGTGGACGGTCGAACCTGGTCCCTGGCCGATGTGCGCGGCGACAGGGCCACGCTGATCGTGTTCATCTGCAACCACTGCCCCTATGTGAAGGC
>CAYFTQ010000267.1:0-4422 GCA_964346035.1 uncultured Roseospira sp.
CCTGGTCTCGGTGGAGGAGGCACTGACCCGCCTCAACCGTCTGCTGGGCACGGCGGTGGAGTGGACCGAGCTGGCCCGCTTCCTGCCCGAGGATCTGGACGACCCCTTGCGCCGGCGCTCCGCCGTGGGCGCAACCTTCGTCGCCGGGCTGGAATTGGCGCGCCAGGGCCGCGCCGAGGTCCGGCAGGAAGGCGGGGCGTTCGGGCCGCTCTATCTGCGCCACCGTGATCGGTACGACCCATGAGCGAGGCGCCGTCGGATGCTCGCCCCGATCCGGACCGGATCGTCCGCATGGTCGAGGCCATCCTGTTCGCCGCTGCCACGCCGATGACGGAACGCGAACTGGCTCAGCGTCTGCCCGAGGGCGCCGACCTCGGCGCCGCGCTGGCCACCCTGTCGGTCGAGTACCAGCGCCGCGGCGTGCATCTGGTCCGGCGTGGCGCCAGTTGGGCGTTCCGCACCGCGCCGGATCTGGCCGAGGTGCTGACGGTGCACGCGGTCGAACACCGCCGTCTGTCGCGCGCGGCGGTGGAGACGCTGGCCATCGTGGCCTACCATCAGCCCGTTACACGCGCCGAGATCGAGGAGATCCGGGGAGTCGCGGTCTCGCGCGGGACCCTGGACGTGCTGCTGGAGGCGGGCTGGGTCCGTCCGCGCGGGCGCCGCCAGAGCCCTGGCCGGCCGCTGACCTGGGGCACCACGGACGGTTTCCTGGATCATTTCGGGCTGCAAAGCCTGAAGGATCTGCCCGGGGTTGCTGAATTGCGTGCCGCCGGGCTGCTGGATGCCCGCCCGGCCCTGGCCGCCTATGGCGCGCGCGCGCGCGACGACGACGATGCGGACGACACCGGGGCCGAAGATGACGACGTCGAGGCATTGACGGTGGGCGCCGACGCCGCCGCCGATGATCCCGATGCGCCCGCCCTGGCGCTGCCACCCGGCCGGCGCGGCGGTCCGCCGCGTGACGATGACGACGGATTCTGAGCCCGGCCGGCCTCAGCCCCGGGGGGTCGTGTCCTGGATGCGGCGGCGCAGCAGGAATTCGCGCCCGATCTTGACGCGCGGCTCGCCCCCATAGGCCACGATGTCGGCGGTGGCATAGGTCTCGGCCCAGTTCTCGGGCAGGAAGCTGCCGGTTCCGATCAGGTCGATCGGGGCCTTGGCATAGGCCATGACGCGGCACTTCGCGGGGCCGAACCCGGAGGAGACCACGACCCTGGTTTTGTCGAAGCCGGCTTCGTCCAGCGCTTCGCGCACGTGCCAGACGGCGGCGGCGGAAACCCCCGTGCCGATGAGGTAGCGCAGTTCCGTTTCCGAACGATAGCCCCGGATGGCGTCCGGGCAGCGCCGTTCCAGAACGGCATACGAGGTCTGGGTGTCCAGCCCTTCGATGAAGCGCCCGCCATGCGTGTCCAGGCGGACGCTCAGCCCCCCCGAAGCGGCCAGTTCCGGGAAGCGGCGGCAGACGGCCAGCGCGTCCGTGGTTTCCCGGCCGAAATAGTCCACCAGCACCGTCAGCGGGACGTCGGGGAAGGTTTCGTGGAACAACTCGGCGGCGCGCACGGTGTCGCCGGCATAGCCGATCAGGCCATGCGGCATGGTGCCCATGCCCCGCTCCTGGCCGAAATAGCGCGCGGTGGCGTCGGTGGCGTTGCCGACGAACCCTCTGGCGTCGGCCTTGCGGCGCGCCCGGCTGGAGCCGACCGAGGCCGCATAAGCCATCAGGTCGGCCATCTCGGTGCCGGCGCAGTGGCGCGCGTCCATGGCCAGAAAGGCGACCTGCGGCAACTCGGCGCTCATGGTGAAGGCGTTGTAGGCCGCCACGCCGCAGGCGCCCAGCTTTTGCAGGAACAGGGTTTCCAGATCCACCAGACCGGCCAGGGAGCCGGTGATGTACATCATGGGCTCGCCGGCGCCGACCCACTGGCTTTCGCGGAACATTTCCGAGATCTCAACCGCGAAGCCACGCGCCGCCGCCATGTGGCGCAGCCAGGTCACGGCCAGGCGCGGGGCATACACCACCGGCCGGCGCATGAACACGGCATAGGTCACGTGGCAGTCGCCAAAGCGCTGCACGATCTCGCGCGTGCGGGCGAAATAGGAATCGGTCCAGGCCCGAACCCGGTCGGCCGGCGGCCAGGTCGCGCCCAGTCCGTCCTCGCTGTCAGGGGGAAACGTGGTCATGATGGCTCCCAGGGCCGCCAGGGGCGGCGGCGTGTCGGCTCGGGGCGCGCGCGCCGTGCGGTGGGCGGTCGCCGGTTCAGGACACGGCGGCCAGGCCGGGCGGGGACAGTTTGCCCAGGCTGCGTTCCTGCTTCAGGCCCTCGGCGATCAGGAAGGCCAGTTCAAGGGCCTGGCTGGCGTTCAGGCGCGGATCGCAATGAGTGTGGTAGCGATCGCCGAGCCGGGCCTCTGTGATGGCCTGGGCGCCACCGATGCATTCGGTTACGTCGCGCCCGGTCATCTCGAAGTGGACACCGCCGGCGTGCGTGCCCTCGGCGTGGTGAACGGCGAAGAAGCCGCGCACCTCTTGCAGGATGCGGTCCACCGAGCGTGTCTTGAACCCGCTGGAGGCCTTGACCGTGTTGCCGTGCATGGGGTCGCAGGCCCACACAACGGTTCTGCCGGCCTGCTTGACGGCGCGCACCAGGGCGGGCAGGTGGCTTTCGACCTTGTCGGCGCCCATGCGGGTGATGACGGTCAGGCGCCCGGGCGTATTGTGCGGGTCCAGCACCTCGATCAGGCGCAGCAGTTCGTCCCCGGTCATGGAGGGGCCGGCCTTCAGGCCGATGGGGTTGCCGATCCCGCGCAGGTATTCTATGTGGCCGCCGTCGATCTGGCGGGTTCGGTCGCCCACCCACAGCATGTGCGCCGAGGTTGAATAGATCTGCCCGGGCTGAGTCGAATCCTCGCGTGTCAGGGCCTCTTCATAGTTCAGCAGCAAGGCTTCGTGAGAGGTATAGAACTCGGTCTCGCGCAGTTGCGGGACCGATTCTCCGGTCAGGCCGCAGGCTTCCATGAAGCCCAGCGCCTCGGTAATGCGGTTGGCCATGTCCTCGTAGCGGTCGGCCTGCGGGCTTTCCTTCACGAAGTCCAGCGTCCAGCGGTGCATCTGGAACAGGTCCGCATAGCCGCCCTGGGCGAAGGCGCGCAGCAGGTTCAAGGTCGCCGCCGACTGGTGATAGACGCGCAGCAGGCGGCCCGGGTCGGGCTGGCGGGCGCTGGCCTCGAACTCCATGGCATTGACCATGTCGCCCCGGTAGGACGGCAACGAGACGCCGTCGATCTCCTCCATCGGCGCGGAGCGGGGTTTGGCGAACTGGCCCGCCATGCGACCCACCTTGACCACCGGGCAGGCCGCCCCGAAGGTCAGGACCACGGCCATCTGAAGGATGACGCGGAAGGTGTCGCGGATGGCGTTGGCGTTGAACTCGGCGAAGCTCTCGGCGCAATCGCCGCCCTGCAACAGGAAGGCACGGCCCGATTCCACCTCGGCAAGGGACTGGCGCAGGCGCCGGGCTTCGCCGGCGAACACCAGCGGCGGCAGGACGGAAAGCTCGGATTCGACGGCGGCCAGATGGTCCGGATCCGGGTAGGTTGGCACCTGCTCGATCCGGCTCTTGTCGCGCCAGCCACGCGCTGTCCAGTTGCCGGGCATGATCGCCTCTTTGCTGTTGTTTCCTGGTGTTTCCTGGTCTTCGCCAGACGGTCCCGACAGATGTGGGGTCCGGCGAGCGGTTTTCATCCATCGGCCGGCGCCGGCCCATGCGGTGCCCGGGGGGCTTGGTATAATCGGCTCGCCCGCCCGATGAAAGGCCGAAAGACGATCGCGTTGCCGAACGGCGCCCGCCTGCGCCCTTGTCAACCCCCTGCCTTTCGTGCCAAGAACCGCCGCTTGATGGCGGCTCCGGGGGTGGTGGGCGCGGCCGGAGTGGCGCGCCCGCGCGCCAGCCCAGGGTCCGCCGCGTCCCGGCGCGCCCGCCATGCCTTGTCCGTCCGTCCGTCCGCCGCCCGCCGAGAAGGAGCCCGGCCCGTGTCGCTGAATGATTACCTGTTTACCTCGGAGTCCGTGTCCGAAGGCCACCCCGACAAGGTTTGTGACCGCATTTCCGATGCCGTCGTCGATACCTTCCTGGCCGCCGATCCGCTGGCCCGCGTGGCCTGCGAGACCCTGACCACCACCAACCTGGTGGTGCTGGCCGGAGAGGTGCGCGGTCCCGCCGAGGTGGCCCAGAACCGCGACCTGCTGGAGTCGGTCGCGCGCGAGGCCATTCGCGACATCGGCTACGAGCAGGACGGGTTCCATTGGCAGACTGCGAAGGTTGATATCCACCTCCACAGCCAGTCCACCGACATCGCGCAGGGCGTCGACGCCGCCGGCAACAAGGACGAGGGCGCCGGCGACCAGGGCATCATGTTCGG
>CAYFTQ010000268.1:0-4420 GCA_964346035.1 uncultured Roseospira sp.
GCGCGTGACCAGCGGCGTCATCCATTCCAAGAACCGCGTGAGATTGGTACAGGAGCAGGGAGCGCCTATTGATCTGCAGTCGCCGACCGATCAGGTGAAGAAACATGGCTCATGAAATAGACATTGGCTCTCTTCCCGAGCACTTTCCAACACACAAGCATGACGCGGCCTGAGCTTAACCACGCCAGAGGGCGCCTTTCCTCCGGAGTTCATCGCGTGACCACCGAGTCCACTCAACTTCTAACGATATTGCCAGCCGCCGAGCGTCTGCGCGCGGCCCGCCGGCTGGTCGTCAAGATCGGCTCGGCGCTGCTGGTGGACGACGCCACCGGCAAGACCCATCGCACCTGGCTGGATGCCATGACCGATGAGATCGCCGCCATGCGGCGGCGCGGTCAGGAGGTTCTGGTCGTATCCTCCGGGGCCATCGCGGTCGGCCGGCGCGTGCTCGGCCTGACCCAGGCCGGCCGCGACATGCGCCTGGAGCAGAAGCAGGCCGCCGCCGCCGCCGGCCAGATCCGGCTGGCGCACGCCTGGCAGGAAGCACTGGCCCACCACGACATCCCGGTCGCGCAAATCCTGCTGACCCTGGAAGACAGCGAGAACCGGCGCCGCTACCTGAATGCCCGCAAGACGATCGACCAGTTGCTTGCGCTGGGCGTGGTGCCGGTGGTGAACGAGAACGACACGGTGACCACGCAGGAAATCCGCTTCGGCGACAACGACCGTCTGGCGGCGCGCGTGGCCGCCATGGTCTCTGCGGACGCGCTGGTGCTGCTGTCCGATATCGATGGCCTCTATACCGCCGACCCCCGACGGGACCCAGCGGCGCGTCGCCTGAACGAGGTGCGCGAACTGACCCCGGAGATCGAGTCCATGGCCGGCGCCGCCGGCTCGTCCATGGGCAGCGGTGGCATGGTGACCAAGCTGATCGCCGCGCGCGTGGCCATGGATGCCGGTTGCGCCATGGTGATCGCCCCGGGCAAGGGACTGGGGCCGCTGGCCGCGCTGGCCGACGGCGGGCCGTGTACCTGGTTCCTGCCGGCGCAGGAGCCGCGCGCGGCGCGCAAGCGCTGGATCGCCGGCGCGCTCAAGCCCGAGGGCGCGCTGGTCCTGGACGGCGGCGCGGTGCGCGCGCTGCTGGCCGGCAAGAGCCTGCTGCCGGCCGGCGTGCAACAGGTGAACGGCGCCTTCCAGAAGGGCGCGCCGGTACGCCTGGTGGACGGGGCCGGCCGCGCCCTGGGCGTCGGGCTGTGCAACTACCCGGCCGACGAGGCCGCCCGTCTGGCCGGCCATCGAACCGGCGACATCGAATCCGTGCTGGGCTATCGTGGCCCGGACGAACTGGTCCACCGTGACGACCTCGCCCTGACCGTCAGCGGCGAGGCCAATGGCGGCTGACCGCCCGCCCCGCTGTCAGGAGAGACCGTCCCGGTGAGTGCCTCCGTCTGTATCGTCGGCGCCGGCCCCGCCGGCCTCTACGCCGCCGACGCCATCATCCGCAAACGCAAGGACGCCCGCGTCGACGTCCTGGACCGTCTGCCCTCGCCCTTCGGGCTGGTGCGCGCCGGCGTCGCCCCCGATCACCAGGGCACCAAGGCCATCACGCGCCAGTTCGAACGCACCCTGGCCCGCCCCGGCGTGCGCTTTATGGGCAACGTCGCGGTCGGGCGTGACGTCGCGCTGTTCGAATTGCGCGACCTGTACGACGCCGTCATCCTGGCCGTCGGCGCGCCGGCCGACCGCCGCCTGGGCATCCCGGGTGAGGGTCTGGCCGGCGTGTACGGCTCCGCCGCCTTCGTCGGCTGGTACAACGGCCACCCGGACCACGCCGCGCTTTCGCCACGCCTGCCGGGGCCGTCGGTGGCGGTGATCGGTCACGGCAATGTGGCGCTGGACATCGCCCGCGTGCTGGCCAAGACACCCGACGAGATGGCCGGCGCCGATCTGACCGAGGCCGCCGCCGCAGCCATCGCCGCCGCGCCCGTGACCGACATCCACCTGTTCGGCCGTCGCGGTCCGGTGGAGGCCAGCTTCACCCCGGCGGAACTGGCCGAGCTGGGCACTCTGGCCGGGGCCGTGCCGGTGGTGGACGGAACCGTCCTGCCGGACGGGGTCGGACCGCTGCCACACGGCCAGGACCGCCCGGTCAAGGACAAGACCCTGGAGATCCTCAAGAGCTACGCCGCCCGCGCCGACCAGACCGGGACCGCCGCGACGCGCGTCCATCTGCATTTCCATGCCGCGCCGACAGCGCTGCTGGATGACGGCACCGGTGCCGTGGCCGGGCTGCGGCTGGCGCGCACCCGCCAAGAGGATGGCCGCGCCGTTGTGACCGATCAGACCTTTGATGTCGCGGCCGCAACTGTTGTGTCCGCCATCGGCTATCGCTGCGACGCGCTGGAGGGCGCCCCGCTGGACCAGGCCCGGGGCGTGATCCCCAACACGGACGGTCGCGTGGACGACGCCGGCCTGTTCGTGGTTGGCTGGGCCAGGCGCGGGCCGACCGGTGTCATCCCCACCAACCGGGCCGATTCGATGGCCGTGGCGGCGCATGTTCTGGCATGGCTGGAAGGCCACGCCGACCCTGCCCGGCCCGGTCCGGCGGGTTTGGACCGCGTGCTGATGGACCGGGGAGCGCACGTGGTCTCGCTGGATGACTGGGGCCGCCTGAATGCCGCCGAGATCGATGCCGGCGCGGCCGCCGGTCGCCCGCGCGTCAAGTTCACCTCCATTGAGGCCATGCTGGCCGCGCTATCCAGGGGCTGAGCCCGGCCCGGCGCGTTATCCCGGATATCCTTGTTATCCACAGGCGCGCGGGGCTCTACGCGCACGCCCGAACGGCCTATGGTGGGGCATGGTCGATTCCCGCTCCGGCACCACCCTTCCCAGCGCCTCCCGCTACCGCCCCGATGACGCCTCCGACGAGGCCGGCGGCAACAGCGGCCTGCGCCCGCCCCCCGCCAGCCTGGACGCCGAACAGGCCCTTCTGGGCGCCCTGCTGTCCAACAACCGCGTCCTGGAGAAGGTGGGGGACTTCCTGCAACCGGAACACTTCACGCATCCGGCCCACGCGCTGATCTACGAAACCTGCCAACGCCTGATCGAGCGCAGCCAGCTCGCCAACCCGGTCACCGTCAAGCCCTACGTGGAGAACGACGAGGCCCTCTCGGACCTGGGCGGGGCGCGCTATCTGGCGACGCTGATGAGTTCGGTCGTGACCATCATCAACGCCGCCGACTATGCGCGCATGATCCATGACTATTACCTGCGGCGCCAGCTTATCGGGCTGGGCACCGACATGGTCAACGAGGCGCACGACAACGATATCGAGATTTCGGCCAACGACCTGATCGAAGCCGGCGAGCAACGCTTGTACGACCTGGCCACACATGGGCAGTACGAGGGTGGCCTGGCGACGTTCAAGAGCGCCATCATCAGCGCGCTGGAAATGGCCGAGGCCGCCCACCGCCGAGAAGGCCGGCTGGCCGGCGTCACCACCGGCCTTGTGGACCTGGACCGCAAGCTGGGCGGCCTACATCCGTCCGATCTGCTGATCCTGGCCGGGCGGCCGTCGATGGGCAAGACAGCGTTGGCCACCAACATCGCCTTCAACGCCGCGCGCTATTGCGCCGACGACGCCGACGAGGCGTTCAAGGGTAAGGCGGTCGCCTTCTTCTCGCTGGAAATGAGCGCGGAACAGTTGGCCACTCGCATCCTGGCCGAGCGCGTCGAGGTGTCCTCGCATCGCATCCGCACGGGGGAGTTGTCAAACGAGGACTTCGACCGCCTGCTTGTGCAAAGCAACGATCTGCACCGCATCCCGCTTCATATCGACGATACGCCGGCGCTGACCGTCTCCGCCATGCGAACGCGCTGCCGTCGGCTGGCACGCACACAGGGGCTTGCGCTGGTGGTGGTGGACTATCTTCAGCTCATGAGCCCGGGCAAGGTAACCCAGGCTGACAACCGCGTGCAGGAGGTCTCGGCCATCACACGCGGCCTGAAGGCGCTGGCGAAGGAACTGAATGTGCCGGTGATCGCGCTATCGCAGCTCTCGCGCGCGGTGGAACAGCGCGAAGACAAGCGCCCGCAGCTTGCCGACCTGCGTGAATCGGGTTCCATCGAGCAGGACGCCGACGTGGTCATGTTCGTGTTCCGGGAACAGTACTATCTGGAACGGGCCGAGCCCGCCCAGCGCGCCGAGGAAGGCGCCGAGAAATACGCCGAGCGGCACCAGAAATGGCTGGAACGCTGCGACGCCGCGCACAACGTCGCCGAGGTCATCGTCGCGAAACAGCGCCACGGCCCGATCGGCTCCGTGCGCCTGTTCTTCGACGGCAACTACACCCGTTTCGGCAATCTGGAAGCGAGCGAAGCCCCCGAGGGGGCGGACTTCTAGCCCGTCGCCACCTTGGCC
>CAYFTQ010000269.1:0-4419 GCA_964346035.1 uncultured Roseospira sp.
AGGGGTACCAGCAAAAGGTCGCGCGCCACCAACCGCCACAGGCTCCGGCGCCGCAGCGGTGGATTCGGGCGCGGCCGGGTTGGTGCTGCCGGGCGATTGTCGGCGTCGCGCGCGGAGGGGGCGGAATCGTGGCTCATGGGCGCGGGCAAACCTTGATCGGCAAGACCGGACAGGCCCGCAGTCTAGCGCGGTCCGCCCTCCTTGACACGTCAGCCGGTGCCCTCCACGCCGTCACACACCCAAAGCGCGGTGTCGGTCCACCAGCGTTCCAGCAGGTCGCGGTCCAGCGCCCAGCGCGCCTTGACCAAGACCCAGGCCCGCATGTAGGGGCACCATTTGGAGACCTGCCCGGGCAGCCAGGCCAGCGGGTCGCCGTCGGCCTTGGAGCGGTTGGCCGAGGCCGATGACGCCAACAGGGTCAGGCGGGAAGAAAGGTCGTTGGCGAACGCGCGCCGACGTTCGGCGCTCCAGGCATCGGCGCCGGAGCGGTGCGCTTCCGCGAGCGGCACCAGGTGGTCGATGTCCAGCGCGCCCGGGTCAGTGAAGCTATCGCCGCCGTAGGGGTCGATCCAGAGTCCGGCCTCGACCCGGCAGCCATCGCGCGACAGTGTGACCGGCTCCAGACTGTCGCGGATGAGGACCTCGTGGCGAGTATGCTGGCAATCGCCGTCGGCGTCTATCCAATGATCGTACAGCGCCCGGTCATAGGGTTCCTCGACCGGATAGAAGAAATCCGATTGCCGCAGGCCCCACACCGCTCCCAGGGCCGCCAGCAAGATCAGCCAGCGCCGCCCCCGGCGCGGCAGGCGCGGGGGGCGGGGCAGACGAAGGCGACTGCTGGCGCGTCGGCGCCGGCCGGGGCGGAGCCGGGAGCGGCTCACTTCGGAACGCGGCCCTGCACGCCTGCCACGAACCAGTCCATGCCCAGAAGCACCGCGTCTGCGGGGGTCTCGCCCTCGGGGATGATCACCTCGCCGCCCTGGTTCTTCAGCGGGCCGGCGAGCGGATGCAACTCGCCGGCGGCGATCGCGGTGCGGGCGGCCTCGGCGGCCTTGATGACGTCGGCGGGCAGGGCGTCGTTGTAGTCCGAGATGAAGACCATGCCGCTGTCCAGGCCGCCCCAGGTGTCCCGGCTTTCCCAGGTGCCTTCAAGAGCGGCGCGGGCGCGCTCGACGTAATAGCCGCTCCAGTCGTCAACGATGGCGGTCAGGTGGGCGTCGGGTCCGAACTGGCGCATGTCGGTGGCCTGGCCGAAGGCATGAATGCCCTTCTCGGCCGCCACCTGCACCGGCGCCGGGCTGTCGGTGTGCTGGGTCAGGATGTCGGCGCCCTGCGAGACCAGGGTCTCGGCCGCCTCGCGCTCCTTGCCCGGGTCGTACCAGGAATTGACCCAGATGACCTTGACGGTGGCGTCGGGGTTCACCGAGCGCAGCCCCTGCGTGAAGGCGTTGATGCCGCGCACGACCTCCGGGATGGGCACGGCGCCGATGTAGCCGATGGTGTCCGTTTCGGTCATCAGCCCGGCGATGACGCCGATGACATAGCGGCCCTCATAGAAGCGGGCGGCATAGGTGGACACGTTGTCGGCCCGCTTGTAGCCGGTGGCGTGTTCGAACATCACGTCGGGGAAGCGCTGCGCGGCCTTCAGCGTCGAGTTCATGAAGCCGAACGAGGTGGCGAAGATCAGGTCGTGACCGCTGCTGGCAAGCTGGTTCAGCACGCGCTCGGCATCGGCGCCCTCGGGCACGCTCTCGACATAGGTGGTTTCCACGGCGTCACCGAATTCGGCCTCGATGGCCTGGCGGCCCTGGTCGTGCTGGTAGGACCAGCCATAGTCACCCACCGGGCCGACGTAGATGAATCCGATCTTGAGGGGGGCGTCGGCCGCGCTCGCCGGCACGGGGCCGCTGCCCATCGCGGTCAGGGTTGCGGCGGCCAGCCCGGCAAGGGTCAGGCGGCGGGTCAGGCGAAGGGCGGAGAAGGAGCGTGGCGTGGTCCGCATGGGGATCTCCCTGCTGAAGGGGCCTTGAACAAGGGGTCTGTTTATACCCCCACCCGGACTGTGTGACTACCGGCGCCATGGTGATGCGGCCCGGACCCGGCGCCCCCCCTGCGCCGGCCGGCGGGTCGGTTGCGGGTCAGGCACCGTCTACCCCCGCGCCAAGCCGCGTATCGCGGTCGAAGTCGCGATTTTGCCCTGACCCTGGTACGCTTCGTGGTTGCGTTCGATCTCACTGGGCTTGTAAAGGTAGTTTACCATCAGCCCGGCGGACTGGCGCATGCCCTTGGAGGACTGGTCGCCCAGCCAGTTCAGGCGTTCCACTCGGGCGCCGTTGGTGAGGTGGAAGTGAGCCACCGGGTCAAGGGCGCGGCCGAAATCCGCGCCCTCCCGCGGGGGCCGGCGCTCGTTGACCAGATAGCGCGCGCACAGCCGGGTCAGGGGTGTTTTCAGGGCCGCCGCCATGGCCTCATCGGCGGGCCAGTCGGGGCGCTCCAGCAGGGCCTTGAACTGCCCCTTTGCGCCGCCACCGGCTTTGCTGGTGGGGCCCTCGATCACCTGGCCGATGACCTTGCGCTCGGCGCTGCTCAGCAGGCCCGGTTCGCCCTCGGCCAGGCGTCGTTCCAGCCAGGGACGGAAACCCGGGATCGGCGACAGGGTGGAGAAGGTGTTGACCTTGGGGAACGAGTGGCTGAGTCGCTCCACCACCTGCTTGATCAGGAAGTTGCCGAAGCTGATGCCGGCCAGCCCGGCCTGGGCGTTGGTGATGGAATAGAAAATGGCGGTGTCGGCGTCTTTCGGGTCCAGCGCCGGCGACGACATGTCCAGCAGGTCGTGAATCCGGCCGGCGAGGCCGTTGACGAGGGCGACCTCTACAAAGATCAGCGGTTCCTCGGGCATGTTCGGATGCACGAAGGCATACAGGCGCCGGTCATGGTCGAGCCGATCCTTGAGGTCCTCCCAGCTTCGTATTTCATGAACGGATTCATAGGTGATGATCTTTTCCAGGAAGGCCGCCGGAGAGTTCCAGGTGATGCGCTGGAGTTCTAGAAAGCCGATGTCGAACCACGACGACAGCAGATCGCGCAGGTCGCGTTCCAGCCCCGCGAGGGCGGTGTTGTCCCGGCTCAGCCGCAGCAACTCCGCGCGCATGTCGACCAGGAACTTGATGCCGCGCGGCAGGGCGTTGAACTGCATCAACAGGCGCCGGCGCGGCGGCACCAGGGTGTCGCGCATGCGCGCCTCGGCGCTTTCCAGGGTGGCGAAGTCGCCGTCATCCGTTTCCAGCAGTGCGGCGGCCCCCTGGCGCACGTGGTCGTGGTCGGTGCCATACTCGCGGGCCAGGATCTCCAGGAAACGCGCGCGTCCGGTCTCGCTGAGGCTGAGATAGGCGCTGCCCAGTGTGGCGGCGCGTGCGCGCGCCGACACTTCGCCCCCGCGCGAGATCAGGCAGTCGTCAAAGCCGGCCCGGATGCGCCGGGCATCCTCGTCCGAGAGGTCCGGGTTGAGGGACTCGAGGTCGTCCGCGCCCGAGACCATGCTGGCGATGTCCCGCCAGACCGCTCTCCACGTCTTCAGGCGACCCAGGAATCCGGGTGATACCTCTTTGGTCATGCGGCGCTACCCTCCCGCCTGAGGCTTGCGGTCAAGTCCATGTCCCGAATATGGGTGCGCTGGTTATCCGATGCCAGGGCCGGGTTCGGGGGTCTTCAGCGGAGGCTGTCGGCGGCCCTGGCCATGCCTTCGGGCAGGTCTTCGGCGATCAGGCCCGGCGGGCCGAGGCGGGCGCCCGCGCCGTGCAGCCAGACCGCCGCGCAGGCGGCGTCGAACGCGCCCATGCCCTGCGCCAGCAGGCCAAGGATGGCACCGGCCAGCACGTCGCCGCTGCCGGCCGTGGCAAGGCTGGGCGGGCCGTTTGTGTTGATCGCTGCCCGGCCCCGAGGCTCGGCGATGATGGTCTCGGCGCCCTTCACCACCACCACGGCACCGGACCGCCGGGCCGCCGCCCGGGCGCGTGCCAGCGGGTCGGCCGAATCCGCCAGATCTGGAAACAGTGCCTTGAACTCGCCCTGGTGCGGGGTCAGGACGCTTGGTGCCACTATGGCCTCGAACAGGGCGTCGGGATCGTCGGCGAAGCTGGTCAGGGCGTCGGCGTCCAGCACGGTCGGGCGAGCGGCCGCCAGAACGGCCAGCGTGCGCGCCGCCGTCGCCGGACCGCGCCCGGCGCCCGGTCCGCACAGCAGGGCGTTCAGGCGGGCGTCGGCCAGCAGGGTTTCGATGTCCTCCGGGCTCTCCAGGGCACGCGTCAGGGTGCCGGGCGCATCCAGCGCGTACAGGTCCAGGGCGCGCGACGGCGCGGCGATGGTCAACAGCCCACAGCCCAGTCGGCGCGCCGCTCGCGCCGCCAGACGGCCGGCGCC
>CAYFTQ010000270.1:0-4396 GCA_964346035.1 uncultured Roseospira sp.
CGGGTTCACCAAGCTGAAGGCCTGGGCCGACGATCTGGCCGGGGCGGGCGTGGCTCTGGTGCCGGTCTCCGCAGCCGTGCAGCGGGCACGCGCCATCAGTGAGACGGGAGGCGCGCCGACGGGCGCGGCGGCCCCGCCCGGGGCGGGCACGGCGCCCGGGCAGTCCCGGGCCAACAAGGAGGAGCCCGCCGACCATGGCTGAGGTTGACTCGGATGCCCTGCCCTATCGACGCGGGGCCGGCGTCATGCTGATGAACGCCGAGGGTCGCGTCTTTGTCGCCCAGCGCATCGACGTCAAGAGCGACGCCTGGCAGATGCCCCAAGGTGGGATCGACCCGGGCGAGGATCCGTCCAGCGCCGCCGCCCGCGAGCTGGAGGAGGAAACCGGAATACCGCCCCGCCTGACCGAGACGGTGGCCGCCTCGCGCGGCTGGCTGCGCTATGACATCCCGGCGGAGTTGCGGGCCAGGCTGTGGAAGGGGCGCTACCGGGGCCAGGAACAGATGTGGTATTTGAAGCGGTTCCTGGGCCGCGATGGCGACATCGTGCTGGAAACCGGGCACCCCGAGTTCTCCGCCTGGCAATGGGTGCCGCCGGATCGGGTGATCGATCTGATCGTTCCGTTCAAGCGTGATCTCTACCGCCAGGTCCTGGACGAATTCGCGCCCTATTTTGCGACAGTCACCTCCCCGGCCGACGGTTGAACGCGGGTCGCGACACGACAGGGGCGAGGCCCATGAGCGATCACCGAACACCCGTCCGGGCCGGCGAGGCCGAGGACGGACCACCAGATCCCGCCGATCCGGCATCCCTGCCGGTGGAGTTGACCGCGCCCGACCTGACCGCGCACCGCGATGGCAACACCGGAATCCCCCATGCCCACACGCGGGATTCCGGGCGGCCCGGTCCGCATGTCCTGGTTACCGCCATTGTCCATGGCAACGAGCTGTGCGGCGCCATCGCGCTCGACTGGGCCTTGCGCATCGGGCTGGCGCCGCGCCGTGGGCGCCTGTCCATGGCCTTCTGCAACACCGCCGCGTTCGACCGTTTCGATCCGGCACGGCCTGTCGGCTCGCGCTATGTGGACGAGGACTTCAATCGGGTCTGGGACCCGGAGGCCCTGGACGGCCCCCGCCACAGCGTTGAACTGGACCGCGCCCGCGCCCTGCGTCCGCTGGTGGACCGGGCCGACCTGCTGCTCGACATCCACTCCATGCAGCACCGCACCGAACCCCTGGCCATGGCCGGCCCACTGGTCAAGGGTCGCGCCCTGGCCCGCGCCGTCGGCGTGCCGGCCACGGTGGTCGCGGATGCCGGCCACGCCGGCGGCACGCGCCTGCGTGACTACGGCCCGTTCGGCGATGCCGACGACCCGCGCAACGCGCTCCTGGTGGAATGCGGCCAGCATTGGGAGGCCGGCAGCGCCGTGGTTGCGCGAGAGGTCCTGTTGCGCTTTCTGATCGCCGCAGGCATCCTGGATGCCGCCGACGCAGCGGGCCGGTTGCCGGACGCGCCGGTGCCGGACCAGCGCGTGATCGAGGTCACCCACGCCTGGACCATTCGCTCCGATGCCTTCCGCTTCGTGCGGCCTTTCGTGGGCATGGAGGTCATCCCCGCCGCCGGCACCGTCATCGGCGTGGACGGCGATACGCCGGTCACCACGCCCTATGACGACTGCGTGCTCATCATGCCGTCGCGCCGCCAGGTGCGCGGCCAGACCGCCGTCCGCCTGGGCCGCCTGGTGGCGACGGGGCCGGGGTCCCGGATCGGATCGGACCCGGGTCCGCTTGATGGCGGGCGACGGCAGGGTTGACCGGTCCAGCCGCCGCTATCAGGTTGCGGGCGCGGCGACGGCCTTGGGGGAGGTGGGGGCGCCATGGGTCCTGCCGATCTTGGAACCGTGCTCGCGCATGATCTCGGTGGCGTGCTTGCCGTCCTCGGTCCAGTCTTCCAGCGGGGTCAGGGCGAGGTCGGTATAGGCGCGCGCGTCGGGGTCCTTTTTCAGGCGCTTCCGAATGGCGCGCACCTTCAGCCCCAGGGCGACCCATCGGCCCAGGGTGGCGGAGATCTCCCAGCCCCGGCCGATCGCGAACGGCACCCGCGCCGGTCGCGGCAGGTCGGAGCGCCGGTGCCGGCGGACCTTGCGTCGAATCCAGCCGCCTTCAAGGGGATGCACGCGTTCTATGACGGCGGTGCCATAGAACCACAGGGTCAGGAAAGCCATGTTGCCGACGTTCATGCCGCTGGCACCGGCGCGCCGCATGATGACCTCGATGTGGTCCAGGCTGTAATAGCGCAGCCAGGCGTCGTCGTAGGCGCCCTTAAGGTCGGCCTTCGACATGCGGGGGTGCTGGGTGGTGACGTGGCTCTGGTCGTAGGTGTTCAGGTCCGGTTCCATCCACGCGCCGCGTGACAGCAGGGTTTTGTGGTCCTGCGATCCGGGCAACGGGGTCAGGATGAAGAAACGTTTGACGCCCTGGGCCAGATTGGCGCGCAGGATCTTTTCCACATCATCTGCGGAGCGGTAGCGTGACTTGCGGCCATAAGTCCTCGCGTCGTGTTCCGGACCCCGGCGGTGTCCGTAGCGGCAGCATAGGGGGTTTGGACGGTTTTCCGAAACACAGGTTTGGCAGGGGCATTGCCCGCCGGGTCCGTCGTGGGCGCGCGGGCCTGCGAAAGGGTCAGACCCGCCTTGACTCGGCGGGCTGCGGCGGAGAGAAGTTCGGATTGCGCCAAGGGACCGCCGGGCCGACCGCCGGCCGCCCGGCCCGGCGCTGACCGCAAGCCCGTCCCCCCTGTGGAGACTCCCATGAACTGGTTGTCCGATTACGTTCGTCCCAAGTTCCGCAATCTCGTGGGATCGCCGCGCGAGGTCCCGGACAACCTGTGGCACAAGTGCCCCGAATGCGGGCACATGATCTTTCACAAGGAACTGGACAAGTCCCGCCGCGTCTGCATGCAGTGCGGCCACCACATGCGTCTTCCGGTCAAGCACCGTCTGGCCATGCTGTTCGACGACGGCGTCTATGACCGCGCGCCCCTGCCCAAGGTGCCGGCCGATCCGCTGAAGTTCCGCGACGTCAAGCGCTACTCGGACCGGCTGAAGGACGCCCAGGCCAAAAGCGGCGAAAGCGATGCCATCATCGTCGGCAAGGGTCCGATCGAGGGCCGAAACGTGGTGGTGGCAGCCTTCGACTTCGATTTCATGGGCGGCTCTATGGGCATGGCGGTGGGCGAGGGCTTCGTCACCGCCGCCGAACTGGCGGTGGCGGAAGGGGCGCCCCTGGTGGCGATTCCGGCCTCGGGCGGGGCGCGCATGCAGGAGGGCATACTGTCCCTGATGCAGATGGCCCGCGTGACCGTCGCGGTGGACATGGTCAAGGATGCCGGCCTGCCCTATATCGTGGTGCTGACCGACCCCACCACGGGCGGGGTCACGGCGTCGCTGGCCATGCTGGGCGACATCGCCATCGCGGAGCCGGGTGCCATCATCGGCTTTGCGGGCGCGCGCGTGATCGAACAGACCATCCATGAAAAGCTGCCCAAGGGCTTCCAGCGGTCGGGATACCTGTTGGAGCACGGCATGGTGGACATGGTGGTGCCGCGCGACGAACTGAAGGGCATGTTGGCGCGCACCATCGGGCTGCTGACCACGCCCTATGTCGAGCCGGCCCACCCCAATCTTCCGGCTGTCGTCGGCTCGCATGTCGAGGGCCATCGCGAAGTCGAGCCCTCCGGCCCGGTGGACGAATCCGAAGACCCGCATCCCGACGTCGAGGCTGTGCCCGAGACCGGTGCCAAGGTTGGGGACCCGTCCGAGGCCGAGGCCCTGGACCGTGCCGGCAAGCGGCGCAAGGCTGGCGGCAAGGCACGCGGCAAGGGGCCTGACGCGCTCCGGGTTCCGCCGGACGCATGACGGCGCCTCCGCTGTCGGACGCGCCCTCCGATCGCGTGCTGGCGCGCCTGATGGGGCTGCATCCCCGCGTCATCGACCTGGTGCTGGATCGGGTCCGGCGCCTGCTGGCGCGCCTGGGGCATCCGGAACGCGCCTTGCCGCCGGTGATCCACATTGCCGGCACCAACGGCAAGGGCTCCGTCGTAGCCCTTCTGCGCGCCATCCTGGAGGCGGCCGGGCAGCGTCCGCACGTCTACACCTCGCCCCATCTGGTGCGGTTCGCCGAACGCATCCGGCTGGCCGGGCGCCTGATCGACGATGATGCCCTGACCGCCCTGCTGGAGGAGTGTGAGCGTGCCAACGGGCCGGAGCCGATCACTTTTTTCGAGATCACCACCTGTGCCGCGCTGCTGGCGTTCGCGCGCGTGCCGGCGGACGTGCTGCTGCTGGAGACCGGGCTGGGCGGCCGGCTGGACGCGACCAACGTGGTGGATCGACCGG
>CAYFTQ010000271.1:0-4385 GCA_964346035.1 uncultured Roseospira sp.
GCAGGGGCTCGGCGTCATCAAGGCGGCGGGCCTCGTCGATCAGCATGATCGGCACGCCGTCGCGGACCGGATAGGCCAGGCCGGCCTGGCGGCTGACGAGTTCCCGGGCCTCGCGGTCGTATTCCAGCGGCGCCTTGCTCAACGGACACACCAGGATTTCCAGCAGGCGCGGGTCAACGGGCGGGTCTTCGGCCACTTCGGCGGCGCTGATCGGGGGCAGGTCCCCGGATACGGACGTGTCGGTCATGGCGGGTCCTTTCGGTCGGCTCGACAAGGGGCGAAGAACGGAAACGAAAACGAAAACGGAAACGAAAACGAAAAAGAAAACGAAACGAAAACGGCCGCGCGGCCCTATTGCGGCGGTCCGCTGTCGCCGGCCTCCAGGGCGCCCATTTCCAGCAGAGCCAGCATCAGGTCGGCGCGGGTTTGGGGCGTGTCGGCCTCCAGCAGGGCCTGTTTCTCGCGCGGCTCAAACGGGCACACCATCGCCAGCGAGGTCAGCAATGGGCCGGAGTCCACCTCGCGCATCAGCTCCCAGTTGAAGGCCAGGCCATGCCGGGCCGCGAACGGCTTGAGCACCGAGAACAGGCGATCCCGATCCACGGCCACGGTGGCCGGGCCGTCCAGATCGGCAGCGAACGGCGTGTAATCGGCGTTCACCCGACGGTATCCCCGCTGAGGCGGCAGTTCCTCCCCGACCCGAAAGCGGCACAGACCCAGCAGCGTGATGGACAAACGGCCGTCGCCGCTTTCCTCGAATGACACGATGCGGCCCAGGCAGGCCACGTCGTACAGCGCAGGGGTGCCGGTGTCGTCGCGGGTCTCTTCCATCGGGTCGCGCGGCGCGCGCGGCTGCACCATCGCCATCAGTCGCCCGGTTGCCATGGCGTCCTCGACCAGGTTCAGATAGCGCGGCTCGAAGATGTTCAACGGCAGGCGGCCTGCCGGCACCAGGAGCACGCCGGTGAGCGGAAACACCGCCACCGATGCGGGCAGGTCCTGCGGGCGAAGCGGCCTCATCCCGGCGCCGCCCTAGGCGAAGATCAGCGCTGAAAGCCGCCGCCGGCCGGCGGCCACGGCGGGATGGTCGGCGCCCAGGGCCTCGAAGACCTTCAGCAGCCGCTGGCGCGCGGCGTCCTCGTTCCAGGTCCGGTCGCGGCGGAACAGCTCCAGCAACTCGTTGATGGCGGCCTCGACCTGGTCGGCGGCGTAAAGGGCGTTGGCCAGATCATAGCGGGCCTGATGATCGGCCGGATCGGCGGCCACACGGGCGCGCAATTCGTCCACCGGGCCGGCACTCTCCTGCGCCAGCTCCAGTTTGGTGCGGGCCGAGGCGATCTCGGGATCGCGCGCCAAATCCTCGGGCAACTGGGCCAGGATCTGGGCTGCGTCGCCGGTCTGGCCATTGGCGACCAGTGCGCGCAGATAGCCCCCGATGGCCTTGGTATTCCCCTGATCGGCCTGAAGCACCTGCTGATACAGGGCCAGAGCCGTGTCGGTATCGCCGCCGTCCAGGGCCGTTCTGGCCTGCGCCAGCATGTCGTCAACAGAATTCTTTGCGCCGCCGGTCAGACCCTGCAGGAACTGCTTGATCTGGCTTTCCGGTACGGCACCGGCGAAAGCATCGATTGGGCGGCCATCGCGGAAACCGTAGACCGTGGGCACGGACTGAACCCGAAGCTGCGCGGCCAGTTGCTGGTTTTCGTCCACATTGATCTTGACCATCCGCACGGCGCCGTTCATCTGCCGGACCAGCTTCTCCAGCATGGGGCCGAGCGTCTTGCACGGGCCGCACCACGGGGCCCAGAAATCCACGATCACCGGCACGCTTGTCGAAGCCTCTATGACGTCCGCCATGAAGCTGTCCGTGGTGCCGTCCTTGATCAGATCCCCGCCGCCGGCCGGGCTGGTCGTGCCGACGGTCGTGGCCTCGCCGTCCAGAATGATAGCCATGTGTCCCAATCCGTTCGCTGTCGCGGTGCGTCGTGCGCTGATGTCCAGACCCGTGCGGCCAGGGTCGAAGGCTCGCCCCGGATCGCGCTTCATGGCCCCATACTTGGCGTGCGAGCGGGCGCGAGGCAAGGCCCCGATGCGGTCGATACGCCATCGCGGGCGGTCGCGCCGGCGGCGTCGCGGGCCCGCGGGCGCGAGGTCGAACGTTTTCCGGGCGAGTGGCATTTTCCCTGTTGCATTGGCGCGCAGGCTGGGTATAGTCGCGCCCCTCGACGGCGGCGTTCGGGCCGGCGCGCCGAACCCCGGCAATCAGGGCCAAACCAGGCTTGGCAACCCCGGACCTGGGTCAGGGGCGCCTGAACAGGCCCCGACATGCCGAACCGGAGAGCCCATCGGCCCACAACGGCCGGTGGCGACAAGCTGGATGCGCGGGCGTAGCTCAGGGGTAGAGCACAACCTTGCCAAGGTTGGGGTCGTGAGTTCGAATCTCATCGCCCGCTCCAGTTTTCTAAAGTGAAATCAAGGCATTGCAGGGCGCCCCAGCGGCGCCCTTTTTCGTGGGAGAAACCCGGGGAAGCAGGCGGGGGGCGCATGCCGTCGGACCAAGTCGGGCCGTCGAATGCCTTTATTTCAGATCCCATCCTGGCATCCTGCTCCGCGTGAGGTATGATGCTGGCAATACCATTCGCATACTGCGCCACGTTCCCTCATGTACCGGCGGCTGTCATGGCGACCGGGGCGGCGTCACGGCCTCGCGCATCGTTCGAAACCGTGCGGCCAGCAGAGCGCGACCCGGACTTCAACCTTGGTGTGTTCAAGGTGGTCTGGCTCCTGTGCTCCCGGAGTGACGCGGCCGAGATCCTGACGGCGTCCGCTCTGGCCGCGATGGCCCGCTGCATTGGCAGGCGTCGAACGTCGTGCTGTGGCAAGGATGTTTGGGGACGATGAAAAAAATCTGGACGAAAGATGCGTACATTCATTGGTGATGAACCTGAGATTCCGAATGAAGTGAGCCAAGCCCATGAAGAGGGTAGGCTTGTATTTTTTTGTGGTGCGGGAATCTCCTTTTATACCGGTCTCCCAGGATACAAGGATCTCGTCGAAAAGACGTACGCGCCTTTGAGCCCTTCGCTTAACCCGCGAGCGAGGAAAAAAACGGAAAGAGAAAGCACTCCGCACAACATGGCTTTCCACAGTGGGCGATACGATCAAGCGCTTCACCTGTTGGAACGCGATACTCATCGAGAAGTGGTGCGACATAGGGTGGTCGAGGTTCTTTCCCAGCCGCCCGGACCGGAAAGTTCTGCGCTTGAACTCCACAACGCTCTTCTTACCCTTGCCGCGTTGCGGGATGGATCTGGCTATAGGCTGGTCACAACGAATTTCGATGACCGATTCGACCTGACTGGGCGCGATCCAACACCGGTTCAGGTCGCCCCGGCACTGGGGCCGGCCCGACCTCCGTATTGGAGGCACTTGACCTACCTTCACGGGAAAATCCAGAAAGACGAAGATCCGAACGGTGAGGGCCTGATCCTGACATCTGCCGACTTCGGTGCTGCTTATCTGCGGGATGGATGGGCGGCGCGGTTCGTCGTTGAGTTATTCCGGGAGTTCACGGTTCTTTTCGTCGGCTACAGCCTCAACGATCCGATTGTCAGTTACCTCGTTGATGCTCTGGCGGCAGACATGCACGCGGGCGGACGGTTCCGGCGGGCATTCGTTCTTGCGCCTCATGGGAACGCAGCAGGTGAACGGGAAAAAGTTACCAAGAGCTGGGACGCCAAAGGAATCGTCCCGCTTCCGTTCAATCGTGGACAAAAGTACGCGCGGCAGACACGGGCTCTGACCGCTTGGGCAAAAGAATACAGGCAGGGACTGAATTCAAGGATATCTGTCGCACTTGAGCCGACCAGAAGGCCTTTTCCACCACCACTTCCCGACGTGGGGGTGAAAAGCATCCTGAACAATATTGCTTGGGCACTATCAAAGCCGGATGGCTCCGTTGCGAAGCATTTTGCCGATGGCAATCCCTCCCCGGATCCGACTTGGCTGGCTCCGCTGTCGGAGGTCGAGATCCCGATGCGTGAAGGGCAGGCTCCAGCCCGCCTTTTCGATTGGCCCTCACCCACGTTGGGGGCGGATGGCATTGAAAAGCCCCATCTGGCGCCATTGGCCGGAGAGGGGGCCGCATGCCTACCCAGCCTTCCCCTCAGCCCAGTCACGGCTGAACTTGGACGATGGTTGGCCCATCATCGAGAGAGCAGACATGTCTCAGACTGGGTGGTTTCCCGTGGTGGGCAGTTGCACCCCTTTTTGGCTTCGCGGCTCAGTTTTAGGCTCGAAACGCTCACGCAACCCTATCAAGCTTTTTGGCGGATTGTCATCTCCGGTGCGCTGTTACGGCCATGTCTCCCCGGAAGTCTATTCCC
>CAYFTQ010000272.1:0-4381 GCA_964346035.1 uncultured Roseospira sp.
ATGGCTCCGCCCGAGATCGGGCTGAAGGACATCTATTCGTCGATCGTTCCGTTCGTGCTGGTCATGATCCTGGCGCTGGCCCTGATCATGGCCGTGCCCGACCTGGCGCTCTGGCTGCCGCACGCGGTCTACGGACTGTAGGCGCGGCCGGCGCCGAGGCAGGCGAACGGGTCGGCCCGTTCGCCGACGACAACCAGACCCCTCGCAAGGGGGCTCGACACGGGGCGCGTGGCGCCCCTCGAACAAGGAGCGAGTAGCATGGCAACAAGACGCGAATTCCTGACCACAGCCGGCGTCGGCGCCGCCGCCACTGCCGCCACCGCCACCGGCCTGGCCGCCCCCGCCATCGCGCAGTCGAAGATCCGCTGGCGCATGCAGACCTATGCCGGCGGCGCGCTGGCCGAGCACGTCATCAAGCCCGCCGTGGACAGCTTCAACAAGATCGCCGGCGACGAGATGGAGATCGAGCTGTACTTCGCAGACCAGCTTGTCCCCACCGGTGAACTGTTCCGCGCCATGCAGATGGGCACCATCGATGCCGTTCAGTCCGACGACGACTCCATGGCCTCGCCGACCGAGGTTACGGTCTTCGGCGGCTACTTCCCGTTCGCCTCGCGCTATTCCCTGGATGTCCCCGTCCTGTTCAATCAGTACGGCCTGAACGAGATCTGGGACGCCGAATATGCCAAGGTCGGCGTCAAGCACATTTCGGCCGGGGCCTGGGACCCTTGCCACTTCGCCACCAAGGACCCGATCCGCTCGCTGGCGGACCTGAAGGGCAAGCGCGTCTTCACCTTCCCGACCGCCGGGCGTTTCCTGAGCCAGTTCGGCGTCGTGCCCGTCACCCTGCCGTGGGAGGACATCGAGGTCGCGGTGCAGACCGGCGAGTTGGACGGCATCGCCTGGTCGGGCATCACCGAGGATTACACGGTGGGCTGGGCCGACGTGACCAACTATTTCCTGACAAACAACATCTCCGGTGCCTGGATCGGCCATTTCTTCGCCAATGCCGATCGCTGGAACGAGGTGCCGGAACGCCTTCAGGAACTGATCAAGGTTTGCTTCGAGCAGTCGCATTATTACCGCCAGTGGTGGTACTGGGGCGGCGAGGCGCGCCTGCGCGTCCACGGCACCAAAATGGAACTGACCTCCATCCCCGATTCCGAATGGGATCAGGTTGAGGAAGCGGCCCAAACGTTCTGGGATGAGATCGCCGCCCAATCCGAGACCAAGGCGAAGGTGGTCGAGATCTTCAAGCAGTACAACGCAGACATGCGCAAGGCCGGGCGTCCATACCGTTACGGGCAGAGCTGACCGACGGGCCGGGGCGCTCTCCCATGCGGGGGAGCGCCCAGCCTTTCCGTTTGAACACCCGACCATGACCCGCTGCGATCCGACCGACAAGAGGCCCCCATGCCCGGCAATCTGACCCTTGACGCCCTGACCGCTCTGGTGAAAAGCGGCGACATCGACACCGTCATCATGGCCCAGGTCGACATGCAGGGCCGCCTGATGGGCAAGCGGTTCCACGCCGCCCATTTCCTTGAATCGGGCGTACACGAAACCCATGCCTGCAACTACCTGCTGACCGTCGATCAGGACATGGAGCCGGTGCCGGGCTACAAGTCGGCAAGCTGGGCGCAGGGCTACGGCGATTACATGATGAAGCCGGACCTATCGACGCTGCGGCTGGTGCCGTGGGTGCCGGGGGCCGCGCTGGTGCTGTGCGACATCAAGGACCACCACGGCGACCACGATATCGCGGTGTCGCCGCGCGCCATCCTGAAGAAACAGGTCGAGCGGCTGGCGGCGCGCGACATGACGGCGATGATGGCCTCCGAACTGGAGTTTTACGTCTTCCGTCAGTCGTTCGAGGAGGCCCTGGACGGCGGCTATCGCGCGCTGACGCCGCTCAGTCCGTACAACGAGGACTACCACCTCTTCACCACCGCCCGCGAAGAGGGCCTGCTGCGCGCCGTGCGCAACGGCCTGTACGGCGCCGGCATCCCGGTGGAGAACTCCAAGGGCGAGGCCTGGGCCGGGCAGCATGAAATCAACGTGCGATATTCCGACGCCCTCGACAGCGCCGATGTGCATGTGATCACCAAGCAGGCGGTCAAGGAAATCGCCCTGGCACAGGGCCATGCCGTGACCTTCATGGCAAAATATGCCGATCGGCCGGCCGGATCTTCGTGCCACATTCATCAATCGCTGTGGTCGGCCGACGGCAAAACCCCGCTGTTCCGCGACCCGGACGCTTGTCACGGCATGTCGGACCTGATGCGGTCCTATGTCGCCGGTCTGCTGATGCATGCCTCGGAGCTGACGCTGTTCCTGGCGCCCAACATCAACAGCTACAAGCGCCATGTCGCCGGCACGTTCGCGCCCACCAAGGCCATCTGGTCGCGCGACAATCGCACCGCAGGCTATCGTCTTGTCGGCGAGGGCACCAAGGCGATTCGCATCGAAAACCGGGTCGGCGGCGCCGACCTCAACCCCTACATGGCCTTCGCCGCCCAGATCGCCGCCGGCCTGGCCGGTATCGACAAAAGCCTGCCGCTGGAGCCGGAGTTCCGGGGCGATGCCTACAGCGGCAAGGCGGCCCGGGAAATCCCCGCCACCCTCAGGGATGCCACCGCCGCGCTGGACGGCTCGGAGATGCTTCGCACCGCCCTTGGCGACGACGTCGTGGACCACTACGTCCATGCCGCGCGCTGGGAACAGTCTGAATACGACCGCCGCGTCACCGATTGGGAAGTGGCGCGCGGCTTTGAAAGAAGCTGATCATCATGCCCCAGACCCTGAAATGTGTTTCCCCCGTTGACGGCAGTGTCTACGTGGAACGCCCCCTGTTGCCGCTGGACCAGGCGCGCGGCGCCGTCGCCCGCGCCCGCGCCGCCCAGGCCGCGTGGGCCGCGCGCCCGCTGGCCGAGCGCGCCGATCTGGTGCGCAATGCCGTCGCCCTGGTCGGCGAGCAGAACGACGATATCGTGACCGAGCTGGCCTGGCAGATGGGCCGTCCCGTTCGTTATGGCGGCGAGTTCAAGGGCTTCCGGGAGCGCGCCCTGTACATGGCCGACATCGCGGCGGACGCGCTGGCCGACATGGTGGTCGAGGACAGCGCCGCCTTCGGCCGCTTCATCCGGCGCGTGCCCCATGGCGTGGTGCTGGTGGTGGCGCCCTGGAACTATCCGTACATGACGGCGATCAACACCGTCGCGCCGGCCCTGATCGCCGGCAACACGGTGATTCTGAAGCACGCCAGCCAGACCCCGCTGGTCGGCGAACGCATGGTCACCGCCCTGCATCAGGCCGGCGTTCCGGCGGATGTGGTCCAGAACGTCTTTCTGGGTCACGACACCACGTCGGCCCTGATCGCCGAGGGCGCCTTCGGCTTCGTCAACTTCACCGGCTCGGTTGCCGGCGGCCAGGCCATTGAACGCGCCGCCGCCGGCACCTTTACCGCGATGGGCCTGGAACTGGGCGGCAAGGACCCCGGCTATGTCATGGACGACGCCGACCTGGACGCCGCCGCCGACGGCCTGATGGACGGCGCCATGTTCAATTCCGGCCAGTGCTGTTGCGGCATCGAACGCATTTACGTTCACGAGTCGGTGTTCCAGCCGTTCGTGGACAAATGCGTGGAGATCGTCTCACAAGCCCGGCTGGGCGATCCGCTCGACCCCGAAACGACGCTGGGACCGATGGCTCAGGCGCGCTTCGCCGATCTGGTGCGCGGCCAGACCGCAGAGGCCGTCGCCGCCGGCGCCCGCGCGCTGATCGACCCGGCGCGGTTCCCCCGGGACGGCGGCGCCTATCTGATGCCTCAGATCCTGGTGGACGTGGACCATTCCATGCGGGTCATGCGCGAGGAGAGCTTCGGTCCCGTCGTCGGCATCATGCCGGTAAAGGACGATGCCGAGGCGCTGGCGCTGATGAACGACAGCGAGTTCGGTCTGACGGCCTCGCTGTGGACCGCCGACGCCGCCCGCGCCGCTCGGCTGGGCGACGCCATCGCGACCGGAACCGTGTTCCTCAACCGTTGCGACTACCTCGACCCGGCGCTGTGCTGGACCGGCTGCAAGGCCACCGGCCGGGGCGCGGGTCTGTCGGTGCTTGGCTTTCACGCCCTGACCCGGCCCAAATCCTTCCATCTCAAGAAGGGCTGACCCCCATGAGTCTGACGGCCAACTGGTCCTATCCCACCGCAATTCGCTTCGGTGCCGGCCGCATCGCTGAGTTGCCCGAAGCCTGCCGCGCCGCCGGCATGACCAAGCCCCTGGTCGTCACCGACCGAGGGCTGGCGGCGCTGCCGCTGACCGCCGACACCGCCGCCCGTTTCGACGAAGGAGACGAGGCGTGGCAGATCTGGCGGTGGGAA
>CAYFTQ010000273.1:0-4352 GCA_964346035.1 uncultured Roseospira sp.
AGATCCGCTATGTGCTTCAGGAAGGCCACACGGTGCTGGGCCGCTCCGCCCTGGACCTGACCGGCAATCAGGTCACCATCACGGCCCCGGCCAGCGCCTCCGCCGGATCGCTGGTGGACGTCGAATGGTCGCCCACCGTGCATCCGCGCGACTATCTGACCATCGTGCCCAAGGGCGCCCCCGACGACGAGCGGGGCACCTACAAACGCACCGGCGGCGGCGCTGAAACCACCCTTCAGGCCCCGGGCCAGCCCGGCCTGTACGAGATCCGCTATGTGCTTCAGGAAGGCCACACGGTGCTGGGCCGCTCCGCCCTGGAACTGACCGCGCTGTCGGCCAGTTTCTCGGCGCCGGCCGAAGTGGTCGCCGGGGCGCCCTTCGATGTGTCCTGGCAGGGACCACAGCGCCGCAAGGACACCGTTGAACTGGTGACGGCCAGCGCCGCCCCGGATGCCCGGCCGCTGGCTCAGGTGGACGCCAACCGGGAGACCTCGGCGCGCATGACGGCCCCGGCCGACGGCGGGCTGTACCGGTTGCGCTATCGGCTGGGCGAGTCCGGTGAGATCCTGGGCACGGCGGACATCAGCGTGACGGCGGTCCAGGCATCGCTTGGTGCGCCCGATGCGGTGGCGCCTGGCGCCACGATTTCGGTCCAGTGGACTGGCCCGGGCGGCGCCGAGGATCGTATCGCCCTGGCAAGCGCAGACCAGGGCACGTTCCAGTGGCTGGCGGCGGCCGGTGTGCGCACCGACGAAGGCGACGGCGTGGCGCTGAGCGCCCCGAACACGCCGGGGGCCTATGAGGTGCGCTATGTGGACGTAGCCAATGGCGTCGTGCTGGCGACGCGGCCGATCACCGTGCGCTAGCCGCCGTCCGGGGACCGCGCGCCCGGCGCGCGGGTCCCCACTCTGCCCCGCTTTGCTCCACTCTTGATCGACACACGCCCGGGCGGAGCTATTCGCTGCCCCGGCCCCCGCCATGCGATGCGGCAAAGCGGGGGCCGTTCCTGGTGTATGCCGGCCTCATGGCCCGGATGCCTTGCTACCGCGAGGCCGCTCTCAAAGAGCCTTCTCCGGAGTCTCAGGCAGCCTGAACCCATACACCCCGATCACCGCTCTCGTGCCGGCGCGAAATCCAGGCTAGAGTGTCGCGCATCTATTCGCAGCGCCCCCATCCCCGCCACCGAACGCAACGCCGCCCGGCATGAACAGCCGCGCCGGGCGACGGGATCAAGGGGCCGTTTCCAAGGCTGTCCCGCCCATCCTGCGTCGGGGCCGCGACCAACCGTCATCGGGATGATCATGAACTCTCTATACGCTTACCGTGACCAGTGGCTCGAAAACCCGCGCGGCGACATACTGGCCGGATTGGTCGTCGCGTTGGCGCTGATTCCCGAAGCCATCGCATTCTCCATTATCGCCGGCCTCGACCCGAAGGTGGGGCTGTACGCGTCGTTCTCGATCGCGGTCCTGGTGGCCTTCACCGGCGGTCGGCCGGGTATGATTTCCGGGGCAACGGCGGCAACCGCAGTGGTCATGGTCACGCTGGTTGAGCAGCACGGGCTGCAATACCTGCTGGCGGCCACCGTGCTGGCCGGACTTCTCCAGATCGGGGCCGGGCTCGCCAAGCTTGGCCGGCTGATGCGATTCGTCTCGCGTTCTGTCATTACAGGGTTCGTCAACGCGCTGGCCATCCTGATCTTCCTGGCACAGCTACCCGAACTGACCGGAGTGAGCTGGGTCACCTACGCCATGGTCGGCAGCGGGCTGGCGATCATCTACCTGTTCCCCTTGCTGACGACGGCGGTACCGTCGCCGCTGATCACCATCGTCGTGCTGACGGGGGTGGCCATAGCCCTGGACCTGGACGTCCGCACCGTGGCCGACATGGGCGACCTGCCGGACACGCTGCCCGTCTTCCTGATACCGGACATCCCGCTGACACTGGAGACGCTGCAAATCATCCTGCCCTACTCTCTCGCGGTTGCGACCGTCGGGCTGCTTGAAAGCCTGATGACCCAGACCATCGTCGACGACCTGACCGACACCACCAGCAACCGCAATCAGGAATGCATCGGCCAGGGCGTCGCCAACACCTGCACCGGGTTCATCGGCGGGATGGCAGGATGCGCGATGATCGGGCAATCGATCATCAACGTGAAATCCGGTGGGCGCGGGAGGCTGTCCAGCCTCGCGGCGGGTGCGATGCTGCTGTTCATGATCGTCGTCATGGGCGACCTGGTGGGCCGGATTCCGATGCCGGCGCTGGTTGCGATCATGATCATGGTCTCGATCGGCACGTTCTCCTGGTCGTCGATCCGCAACCTGCGCCACCACCCGCGCTCGTCATCGCTTGTGATGCTTGCGACCGTCATCGTCACCGTCTACACGCACAACCTCGCGATCGGGGTGCTGGTGGGCGTCCTGCTTTCCGGCATCTTCTTTGCCGGCAAAATCGCGCAGTTCTTCCGGGTCACGTCCGAGATCTCGGAAGATGGACGCGAGCGGACATATGTGGTGGAGGGCCAGTTGTTCTTTGCCTCGACAGAGGATTTCACGGCTGCCTTCGATTTCAAGGAATCCCTTGAGCGCGTCACCATCGACGTCAGCCGCGCCCACATCTGGGATGTGTCGTCGGTCGCCGCGCTGGACATGGTGGTCCTCAAATTCCGCCGCGAGGGCGCCGAGGTAACCATTGCCGGCATGAACGACGCCTCCGAAACCATCGTGGATCGCCTGGCCATGCATGACAAACCCGGCGCGATGGACAAGCTGATGGAACATTGAGGGGAAAACCGATGTCCGCAACACTCATGGCCCTGGTTGATGGGTCGGCCTACTCCGAAAGCGTCTGCCTTCACGCCGCGTGGGTGGCATCGCGCACCGGGGCGCGGGTCAAGCTGTATCATGTGCTCGACCCGCGCCGCGCCCCCGGCAAGCGGGACCTGTCGGGCTCGATCCGGTTGGGCGCCCGGTCCGACCTGCTGGAGAAGCTGAGTGCGCTGGACGAGCAGCACGCCAAGCTCGCCCAGACCCAGGGCCGCGCCATCCTGGAGGACGCACGCGCGCTGATCGAGGGCGAGGGCGTGTCGGATGTCGTTACGCGGCTGCGCAATGACGACATCGTGGATACGGTCGCGGCCAAGGAAGGCGCGGTCGACATGATCCTGATCGGCAAACGGGGCGAGGCGGCCGGACTGGACAAGCCGCATCTGGGCTCCAATTTCGAGCGCATCGTGCGCGCCAGCCACAAGCCGGTTTTCGTTGCCAATCGGGCCTTCCGCCCCATCGGTCGCGTGCTGATCGCCTACGACGGTGGCGTGTCGTCCATGAAAGCGGTGGACTATGTCGCGCGCGACCCCCTGTTCACCGGACTCGACGTTGTGGTTGCGACCGTCGGGGCGAACACCGAGGACACGCGCCACGCCCTTGAGAATGCCCGCGCCACCCTGACCGCCGGCGGCCACGGCGCTGCGGCCCACGTGCTGCGCGGACAGCCCGGCAACGCGTTGGGCGAGTACGTCGAGCGCGAGGGCATCGACCTGCTGGTGATGGGGGCCTATGGCCACTCCCGCCTTCGCACGCTGGTGATCGGTTCGACCACCACCGAGATGATCCGCGCCTGCAAGGTGCCCGTTGTACTGATCCGCTGAGCGACGACAGGACACGACCACCCAAAGCCCGCCCGAACCCGGCAGACCACGAGCCAGGGGAGACCCCCATGCCTAGCGAAATGCCGCCGCCCGCGACCATGACCGCCGTTCTGCTCACCGGCCATGGCGGCTTTGACAGGCTCTCGGCGCGCGACGACGTTCCCGTGCCCTCCGCCGGCCCGGGCGAGGTGCTGGTGCGGGTCACCGCCGCCGGGGTCAACAACACCGACATCAACACGCGGGTTGGCTGGTACTCCAGCAGCGTGACCGGCGCCACGGACGGCGTCGCCGACGATGCCGACATCGCCGATGGCGGCTGGGGTGGCGCGCTCGACTTTCCGCGCATCCAGGGCGCCGATCTGTGCGGAATCGTGGTCGCCCTGGGTCCGGACACCGATGGTCCGCCGCCGGGATCGCGTGTCACCTGCGCCACCAACCAGCCCATCCCGACCGCCGACGCCCCGACCCGCTATCGGGCCATCGGCTCGGAATACGACGGCGCCTTCGCTCAGTTCTGCGCGGTTCCGGCCGATCAACTCTTCGACGTTACGGACTCGCCGCTCTCTGATGTCGAGATCGCGGCCATGCCCTGCGCCTTCGGAACCGCGCTCAATCTGTTGACGCGGGCCGGCGCTGGCGCGGCGGACCATGTGCTTGTGACCGGGGCCTCGGGCGGGGTCGGCCTGGCGGCGGGGATGCG
>CAYFTQ010000274.1:0-4321 GCA_964346035.1 uncultured Roseospira sp.
ATGGCTGCCGCAAGGTACCAGTTTGCCTCGTAGCTGCTGTCGGTCTTGTCGTACCGTGTCGCGATACCCCGGAACTCCTTGATCTTGGCGAAGTAATTTTCGACCAGATGGCGCCAGCGGTACATCGCGAAGTCGCAGGGAATCGGCTGTTTTCGGTCGGCCTTGGAGGGGATCACGGCCGAGGCGCCCCGTTCGTGTCAATCGGCATCCAATCTTGACCCCCTTTCGGCGTCCAATAATGACCCCCCGGGGACACTTGGTTTTACGCCCATGGCGTGAGGCGCGAGAGGTCGTCCAGGTCGTCCATGGGAGGGGCCCCGCCGGGCGACACCGCCCAACCAGGCTCAGGGCGCTCCGCAGGCCAGAACCGGAACCAAGGCGCATCGGAAACCCCACCCGCCTGCTTCCCCCATGCTTCCCCGGTCCCGCGCAACGCAAAAAGGCGCCCCGAAGGCGCCCTTTAACATCTTGATTTTTCTCTGGAAAAATGGTGCCGCCGGGGTGAATTGAACACCCGACCCCACCCTTACCAAGGGTGTGCTCTACCCCTGAGCTACGGCGGCATCACGTGGTCGGGCTTGCCGGCGCCCGCATCGTGACCGGGACATCACCCGGTGACGGCGAGGGTTCTAGCCGCCCGTTCGTCGGGGCGCAACCCCTTTTTCGGCACGGGGCCTAGCCGTCCAGGCGGACGATCACGTCCACGCTCTTGATCCGGGTTCCTTCCGGAACGCTGGGAACCGCGCCGATGGCGATCCGGTCGCCCGGGATATCCGTCAGGCGGCCGGTGGTCTCGTGGAAGAAGTGATGGTGTTCGCTCGTATTGGTATCGAAGTACGAGCGCCCGGCCTCGACCACGATTTCCCGCAACAGGCCGGCATCGGTGAACTGATGCAAGGTGTTGTAGACCGTGGCCAGGGAACAGCGCATGCCGTCGCCGAGAACCTCGGAATGCAGCATCTCGGCGGTTACGTGCCGGTCGCCGTTGTCGAACAGCAGGCGGGCAAGTGCCAGACGCTGCCGGGTCGGCCGCAGCCCGGCGGCGCGCAGGCGTTCCGGGGCGGGCGGTTTCTCGCTCATGGGCTCTGGCTTTCCTGTCATGGTCTGATGCGCTGACAGATGGCTCCCTTGTCTTTGTCAGAGCACTAGTCCCCGGTCACGATCCGATCAACCAGTTCGCGCACCCAGGGCACGCGACCGTTGGCGAAGAAGGGATCCGACGCAAAGCGATAGGCGTTATGCCCCGCAAACATCAGATTGTGTTCAATATCACCCCCATGGGCGATCTCCTGCAAGGTTTTCTGAATACAAAAAGATCGCGGATCGGCGCGCCGGCCGGTGCTTCCGCTTTCCTTCTGCGCCCAGTTCGAAAACGCGCAGGCCGAAAGGCACCCCATACAGTTGATTTGATCGTTCAGGATCTCGCGGGACTTGTCGGGAGTCACATAGATCAGGGTGTTGTCGGGGGTGCGCAGGGCCTCGGTAAAGCCGTCCGCCATCCAGGTCTTGACCGAGTCAAGCCGGGATTCCGGGATGAACACCTTGCGCCCGCGCGCGCCCACCGCCAGGGCGGCATTGTGGGTTTCGTCGGGCTCGGTCGTATAGGGCACCTGCCGGGCGTTGCGGCCCTCCAACTCGTTGAGGAAGTCGTTTTGCACCGCTGAGGAGTAGAAGCCCGTTGGGCTGAAACGGTGCAACAGCACGTCGCCCTTGGCGAGTCGCAACAGCCGCTGCTTCCAGCCATCCGGGATCGGGCTTTCCTTGGTCAGCAGCGGCCGGGTTCCGAACTGGAAGGCAATCGGGCCCAGCTCCGGATTGCCGATCCAGTCCGCCCATTCGCGCAGATACCACACCCCGCCGGCCATGAAGATCGGCACTTCCGGCGAGCCGGCCTCGCGCATGGCCTTGCGCAGGGCCGCGACACGGGGATAGGGCGACTGCGCCTCGTGCGGGTCTTCGGTGTTGGACAGGCCGTTATGGCCGCCGGCCAGCCAGGGGTCTTCATAGACCACCCCACCCAGCCATTCGGCCGATTTGCGGTAGGACCGCTTCCACAGGGCGGTGAAGGCCCGCGCCGACGAGACGATGGGATAGTAGTGGATCCGGAATCGTTCCGCGATCTCGGCCAGGCGGTAGGGCATGCCGGCGCCGCAGGTGATGCCGTGGATCAGCCCTCTGGCTCCTTCCAGCACGCCCTGAAGAACACGTTCGGCACCGCCCATTTCCCACAGAACGTTCATATGCAGCCGACCCTGGCCCGCCGCAACGTCATGGGCGATGCGGGCCTGAGCGATGCCGCCCTGGATACCGAAGGCGACCAGTTCCTCATGGCGTTCGCGGCGGGTCTTGCCCTTGTAGATCTGCGGGATGACGTTTCCGTTTTCGTCGTAGCTGTCGGCATTGACCCCGGAGAAGGTGCCGACGCCACCGGCAGCCGCCCAGGCCCCGGCGCTGAGACCGTTCGACACGGCGACGCCCTTGCCGCCTTCCACAAGAGGCAGAACCTCCCGTCCGGATATTTCCAACGGGTTGAGAGGCTTCACACTTAATCCTTTCGCCGTCTCCAATAAGAGGGCGGCCACGCGGTCCCCTGGGTCACGCTCCGTCGCCCGGCTGATGGCGCGGGTGCGACTGTTTCGGGGCGCCGGATCGGTCCGACCCGGTCCGGCCGCGAGGCGGCGGACGGGACGGTCCCGGCGCGGGGCTTCCTCAGGCGCCGGCCAGGGGCAACAGCGCCTCCGGCCGATCGGAAATGATCGCGTTCACGCCCCAGTCCCAGAGGTTCACGGCGCGGCCCGGATCGTCGACCGTATAAACCACGACCCGATACCCCGCGTCCAGCACCTCCGCAACGTGGCGGGGCGTCATCAGCTCCGCCGCCGCGTGCACCGACCAGGCGCCGACCGCCGCCGCAACCCGAGGCCAATCGTCCGTCAGGGCCTCCACCAAAAATCCCCGCGGCCACTGTGGAACCCGGTCCCGCGCCATGACCAGGGCGTCCGGCTGAAAGCTGGACACCAGGGGCGGGGGCGCCGTGGCCGGCCAGACGTCCCGGACCACGTCCAGGCATTCGGCTGCCGTCCGTGCCGCCAGATCGGCGTCGGCCTTGATTTCAATATTGGCCCCCATGTCCATCTCGACAAGAAGCTCTAGGGCTTCTTCCAGGGTCGGGACCATCTCGCCGGCGAAGTCCGGGCCGAACCATTCGCCGGCATCAAGGTCGCCCAGCGCCGCGAGCGGTGTGGCCAACACGGCGCCCTGTCCGCTTGTGGTTCGGTCCAGGGTGGCGTCATGGATGACCACCGGCCGTCCATCGGCGGTCAGGCGGACGTCAAACTCCACCCATGTCGCGCCCAGGGCGTGGGCGTGCCGAAAGGCGGCCAGGGTGTTTTCCGGGGCACCAGCCGCGCCGCCCCGGTGGGCGATGACGCGCGGCAGCGCGGGGCCGGCGGGCGGAAGGGTGGTTGAGGCGGTCATGGCGATGGGTCCGGTCCGGTCGGGGTCGGGTCACGTGATCAAACGGTTACGCAACCACGGACCACGACGGACCGCCGCCGGTCAAGGGCGGCTGTGGAGCGCCGCCGGTCTCAGAGCTTCGCCCTGGCGGCGGCGGCGACCGCGTCGGCGGTGATGCCGAAGTGGTCGTACAGCGCGGGCGCCGGCGCCGAGGCGCCGAAGCCCGTCATGCCGATGAAGGTTCCGGTGTCGCCCAGCCAGCGCCGCCAGCCCATCTCGCAGGCGGCCTCCACGGCGACGCGGACGGTGCCCGGCCCCAGAACGGAGTCGCGATAGGCGGCGTCCTGCGCCTCGAACAACTCCCAGCAGGGCATGGAGACGACGGCGGTGGGCACGCCCTCACCCTGAAGGGTCTCGCGCGCCTTGACGGCGATCTCGACCTCGGACCCGGTGGCCATCAGTGTCACCTTGCGCGCGCCGCCCTCGGCTTCTGCCAGGACATAGGCTCCCTTTGCGCTGGGCATCGGCTCGCTGGCGGAGGTGCGCATGGTCGGCAGGCCCTGGCGGCTGAGCGCCAGCACGCTCGGTCCGGTGGCGTTCATCAGCGCCAGCGCCCAGCACTCGGCCGTCTCGACGGCGTCGGCGGGGCGGAACACATGCACGTTCGGCATCGCGCGCAGCGAGGCCACGTGCTCCACCGGCTGGTGGGTCGGGCCGTCCTCGCCCAGGCCGATGGAATCGTGGGTCATGACGTGGATGGCGCGCACCCCCATCAGCGCGCCGTCCTCGCCCAGGCCGATGGAATCGTGGGTCATTACGTGGATGGCGCGCACCCCCATCAGCGCGGCCAGCCGGATCGATGGCC
>CAYFTQ010000275.1:0-4314 GCA_964346035.1 uncultured Roseospira sp.
GCCCGCTCCGGTTCCGTCGCGCGTGCCGCCCCTGCCCCCTCCGGCGGCGCCTCCGGGCGTGCCGGCGCCGGGTTGCTCATGGCGTTAACCCTGCTGGCCGCACTGATGATGGCAGGGAGCGCCCCGACGGCGCGGGCGCAGAGCTTCAACGCCGAGAGCTTCAGCCTGGACAACGGGCTTCAGGTCGTGGTCCTGCCGAACCACCGCGTTCCGGTTGTCACCCATATGGTCTGGTACAAGGTGGGCGCGGCCGACGAACCGCCGGGTAAGTCAGGCATCGCCCACCTGCTGGAACACCTGATGTTCAAGGGCACGGAAACCATCGCGCCCGGGCAGTTCTCGCGCATCATCGCTCGCAATGGCGGCCGCGACAACGCCTTCACCGGAAGCGACTACACAGGCTACTATCAGAACATCGCCCGCGATCGCCTTGAACTTGTGATGGAGATGGAGGCCGACCGCATGGCCAATTTGCGGTTGGCCGAGAACGATGTCCTGACAGAAAGGGCCGTGGTCATAGAGGAACGTCTGAGCCGGACAGAGAACGAACCGGCTGCCCTGCTGAACGAACGCCTGGACCAGGCATTGTGGGCGGTGCATCCATACAAGAACCCGATCATTGGCTGGGCGCACGAGCTGGAAGCCCTGGACCGTGCCGACGCGCTGGCCTTCTACGATCGCTTCTACGCCCCCAACAATGCCATCCTGGTGGTGGCCGGCGACATCACCGCCGAGGCGCTCCGTCCGCTGGCCGAACGCACTTATGGCCAGATACCGCCGGCGCCCCTGACGCCGACGCGCGCGCGCGTGCTCGACCTGCCACCGCCGGTGGACATCACCATGACCCTGCGCCATGCCCAGGTCGGACAGGCGAGTTGGTGGCGCCAGATCGTGGCGCCGTCGCGCAACGTCGGCCGCGCCGAACTCTACCCAGCCCTTCAGGTGCTGGCGGAGATCCTGGGCGGCGGCCCGGTCAGCCGCCTGTATGACCGGCTTGTGGTCGAAGACGGCGTGGCGGTCTCCGCCGGCGCGCGCTATCGCGGCCGCGCGGTGGACTACGGGACCTTCGTTCTCTACGGCTCGCCCGCCGAGGGTCACACGCCGGCCGAGGTGGGCGCCGCCGTCGATGCAGAGGTCGCCCGCCTGCTGGCCGACGGCGTCAGCGCCGAGGAAATAGCCGGTGCCAAGCGCCGCCTGCGGGCCTCCGTCGTCTACGCACGCGACAGCGTGTTCCAAACCGCCCGCATCGTCGGCGCCGCCCTGGCCACCGGCGCCACCCTGGAGGATATCCAGCGCTGGCCCGAGGACATCGCCGCCGTCACCGAAGACGATGTCATGGCTGCCGCCCGCGCCGTGTTCCAGGGTACCAGCCAGGCAACGGGGCACCTGCTGCCCGACCAGACCAGCTAGAAAGGCTCCGCTCATGACCGCGTTGTTCCGTCGGACCGCCGCCCTGCTGCTGGCCCTGATCGCCTTCGTTCCGGCCGCTCGCGCCATCGAGATCGAACGCGCGACCTCTGCCGGCGGGCTTGAGGCCTGGCTGGTCAGCGACCACGCCAACCCCATGGTAACCATCGAGTTCACCTTCGACGGCGGCGCCGCGCTCGATCCGCCCGGCCGCGCCGGCCTTGCACATATGGTCGCCGGCCTGCTGGACGAGGGCGCCGGAGACCTGAACGCCAGCGCGTTCCAGCACCGGCTGGCCGATCTGGCGATCGAGATGGACTTCGACGCGGGACGCGACAGCCTCTCGGGCGAGTTGACCACCCTGACCGAGAACCTGGACGACGCCATCGCCCTGCTGCGGTTGGCGCTGACCCGTCCGCGCTTCGATCCCGACGCGGTGGAACGCATCCGCGGGCAGATCCTGGCCGGCCAGCGCCAGGACAGCACCGATCCCCGCACCCTGGCCAGCGACGCCTGGTTCGCGACCCTGTTTCCGGACCACCCCTATGCCCGCCGGACCCAGGGCACCGAGCAGACCGTGCGCGCCATCACGACCGACGACCTGCGCGCCTTCGCCCGCACCCGCCTGACGCGCGACCGCCTGACCATCGGCGTGGCCGGCGACATGACGCCCGAGCGGCTGGGCCGGCTGGTCGACACCGCGTTCGGCGATCTGCCCGCGTCCAGCGACCTGCCGGAGGTGCCCACCGCCACCGCGCGGGCCGAAGGTTCCACGCGCGTTCTGGACCGCCCGGTCCCCCAAAGCGTCGCCGTATTCGGACATGGCGGCCTGGCGCGCGGCGATCCCGACTGGTACGCGGCCTATGTCGTCAATTACATCCTGGGCGGCGGCGGCTTTGCCTCGCGCCTGATGGAAGAGCTTCGCGAAAAGCGCGGGCTGGCCTATGGGGTCTATAGCCATCTTCTGCCATTGGACCACGGCCCGGTCTGGATGGGCAGCGTGGCCACCGGCAACGCCCGCATCGGCGAAAGCCTGGACCTGATCCGGGCCGAATGGGCGCGCATGGCCGCAAAGGGACCGACGGGGGAGGAGCTGGCCGACGCCAAACGCTACCTGACCGGGGCATGGCCGCTGCGCTTCAGCTCTTCGGGTGCCATTGCGCGCATCCTGGTGGCCATGCAGCGCGAGGACCTGCCGCCGGCCTATCTGACCAACCGCAACCACCTGATCGACGCCGTGACCCTGGACGACGCCCGGCGCGTCGCCGCCCGCCTGATGGACCCGAACGCCCTGACCACCGTGGTGGTCGGCCAGCCGGAGGGCGTGGCGGCCTCGAACTGAGGGGCGGACGCGGCGACCCGCCCTTTTCGGCGCCGGACTCCCCCGCCTATACTGCCGGCCTTCGGAAGAGTCGAGCCGGGCAGAGGGAGGCGGAGCCATGGCCGCGTTGCAGGGACTTCTGGGTATCGTCGTGATTGTCGCGGCGGCCTGGCTGCTGAGCGAGCGAAAGCGCGACATCCGCTGGCGCCCGGTGCTGATCGGGTTGGCACTACAGCCGATCCTGGCCGTCATTCTGCTATGGACACCGGGCGCGCCGTCCGTCTTCGTCTGGCTCAATCAGGCCGTCCTGGCGTTGCAGGAGGCGACCCAGGCCGGCACCAGCTTCGTCTTCGGCTACGTCGGCGGTGGTGACCTGCCGTTCGAGGAGCCCTGGCCGGGTGCCGCCTTCGTGCTGGCTTTCCAGGCGCTGCCGTTGATCCTGGTCGTCAGCGCGTTGACCGCCCTGCTGTTCTATTGGCGCATCCTGCCGGCGGTGGTGAAGGCGTTCGCCTGGTTGCTGCACCGCACCATGGGCGTGGGCGGCGCCGTCGGGTTGTCCTCTGGCGCCAACATCTTCGTCGGCATGATCGAGGCGCCGCTGTTCATCCGGCCCTACATCGCCGCCATGACCCGCGCCGAACTGTTCATGATGATGACGGTCGGCATGTCCACCATCGCCGGCACGGTCATGGTGATATACGCCGGCTTCCTGTCCGGGGTGATCGAGACGCCGCTGGCGCACATCCTGATCGCGTCGATCATCAGCGCGCCGGCCGGGCTGGCGCTGGCCCTGCTGATGGTGCCGCCGACCGCCGACGACGCCCCCACCGAAGCCCGCCTGGAACTGCCTGCGCCGGAGGCGCGCAGCAGCATGGAAGCCATCCTGATCGGGACCCGCGACGGCGTGTCGCTGCTGATCAACGTCATCGCCATGCTGCTGGTCATGGTCGCGCTGGTGGCGCTGGTCAACCAGGCCCTGGGCCTGATGCCGGCGGTCGGCGGTGCGCCGCTGACCCTGGAGCGCCTGCTGGGCTGGGCCATGGCGCCGGTTGTGTGGCTGATCGGGATTCCATGGGCGGAGGCCACGGCCGCCGGCTCGCTGATGGGCATCAAGACGATTCTGAACGAGCTGCTGGCCTATGCCCGAATGGCGTCGCTGCCCGAGGGCGCGTTGTCGGAGCGCAGCCGCCTGATCATGGCCTATGCGCTGTGCGGTTTCGCCAATTTCGGGTCGCTGGGAATCATGCTGGGCGGCCTGACCGCAATGGCGCCGGAGCGACGCGCCGACATCGTCGCCCTGGGCGGCCGAACGATGGTGTCCGGAACCATGGCCACCCTGATGACCGGCGCGATCGTGGGCCTGCTGGCTTAGAGCCCGTCCGGACAGTTTCGAAAACCGCACTATGGTGGGGCTGCCATCCGGAACGACGTGCCATATGCTGGGTACCGAACGGCTTTCCGGACAGACGCTTGGGACGGATCGCGTCCGGGCCGCCGTCCTTTTGGTCACCGATGAGACCCGGGATCGCGTAGCACTTCTCATTTTGGCCGCGTGCCCTCAGGAGGGAACTGCCGGGAGGCCAGGG
>CAYFTQ010000276.1:0-4309 GCA_964346035.1 uncultured Roseospira sp.
GGCGGACGCATCGCGCGGGCGGCGGGGGCAGCGGCGCGGCTTCCGGGTGAACAGGCGTCGTGCCTTGCGCGGCAGGCAACGGGTCAGGCGATCGACCAGGGCGTCCGGCCGCGTGGCGGCCAGCCAGGCCGCGAGAGGCCATCGGCCAGGGCGGCGCCAAGGCCGCTGCAGGTGCCGGTGATCAGGATGGGACGGGGTAACGACGAGGGCGAGGCGGCGGCGAGCGGTCCGGTCGATTGGACGACATCACCAGTCCCCGGTCTGCGCCGCGATCCGCGCCCCTGGCCCCCGACTGCCCCCCAGCCGGCTGCCCGGAGACATGAATACAATTCTACGCGAACTCGGGCAATCTGGCGGGACGGCATAGGACCTTCGTCTAGGGGGGGCGGTGTCTTCCATCGCGGCTGGTTCCCCCCTGTTGCGTGGTGCGCCCAGTGTGGCACACTGGCGCCACGCGCGGGCTCTGGCCAGGAGCGGGACCATGACAGATGCTGCCCGGCCGACACCGACACCGGGGAAAACGGCAGTGGAGACGATACCCGACCACGGCGCCGCGCCCGCCGTCGACACGCCGGACGTGGTGACGTTCCGGCATGCTTTCTTTCACCGGGTGGACGACATCCATTTCCGCATTGATGACGCGACCAGGCAACCGGTCGCCTGCGTCCGGCTGGGGGACGGCTTGGTCAGCCTGCCGCTGGAGGGGATTCGGCGCGAGTTCCAGATAGACCCGGAAGGCCCCGATGGCCGCATGCTGGCCCTGCTGTCAAAGAGCCTGAAGTTCGTCAAGGGGTTGCGTCTGGGTGACCCGGTTCCGAAGGAGGTGACGTCCGGCGATGCCTCCTGGTCCCCGAAGGACAAGCATCGCCAGATCGCCTATCACCGCCTGGCCATGCAGGTTCTTGGCTGGCTGTCCGGTGACGAACATGTGATCACCAATCCCGACGAGCTGTTGCAGGTGGCGGGCGACCCGACCTTCCGCAAGCGCGTCAACGATGCCTTCGGGGAGGCGGCCCACGCCCTCGGCCTTCAGACCAAGGAGGAGGTCACTGAGCTGATCCAGGGCCTGTCGCAGGAACTGGCCTACATCGAGGCCCTGCGCGACGAGTTCTTGGCCATCAAGCGCATGCAGCGCAAGACCGAGGTGCTGCGGAAAATCTATGCCAACGAGCATTCTCTTCTTGAGGTCGCCAATTCCCTGATTCGGCTGGTGGCGCTGGCGGTCGAGGACCTGGAGGATCAGTTCGAGACCGTGGACGCCCAGACCGGCGAGATCATGGCGGCGCTGAAGAACCTGGACACGGTCCGGCACTATCTGCGCGAGCACCGCAACGATCTGCGGGTTCGCCTGCTGGCGTGGGAAGACATCCTGATCAAGTGGCTGGAGCACCCGATGAAGGCGGGGCGCGAGACGGAGGACCTGATCGCGGAGACCTATCGCTTTCTGGCGCCGCGGTACATGCCGGTTGACGAATGGGTCATGATGACGCGCCTGAAGGAGAGCCGGCAGGGCCAGGCTCCCAAGGCCCTTCGCATCCGCAAGGACAAGGAAATCAAGTATATCGGCGGCCGCATGACCTGGAGCTGACCGGCCAGGCCGGCGCTTTCGCGCCACACGGCGAAGCCGGGTGGGGGAGCGGGCCGGTGCCGTTCGGCGGCAGAGTCATACCGACCGGCCTTGATCCTGACAGGTCGGGATCAAGGCGGCTTGGTATTACTGTACCTTGTTGTAGGCGAAGTTGGCGGCGTAACTCTTGGGCCGCCGCTTGCGCTCCACCGGTTCCAGCACACGGGCGGTCCAGCCGTTGCGCCGGGCATGGGCGAGCGCCTCCGCCTTGCTGGTAAAGGTCAGACGAAGCTGGTTGGCCGTATCGCCCTGGCCGGCCCAGCCCATCAAGGCATCCGACCGCTGCGGCTGGTCGGGCTCGAACTCCAGCACCCATTTCCGGCTGTTGCCGCGCCCGGACTGCATGGCGGATTTCGGCGGCTGATGGATGCGGACCGTCTTGCTCATGGAAACCTTCGACGTGTTGCGCCCGGGACCTGCGGAGGGGTCCCCGGCGGGAGGGGTGGTCGGGGCGAGAGGATTCGAACCTCCGGCTTCCAGCTCCCAAAGCTGGCGCTCTACCAGGCTGAGCTACGCCCCGACGCCACGGAACACTGACCGGCCCTTGGTCCGGCCCGTCAGGATCACGGCCATGCGCGCCGCCGGCAGGCGGACCCTGGCCAACGCGCGAAGACCCTCACCGATCCCGTTTACCTAGCTGTTTCCGCGCCCTTCGGCAAGAGAGGCCGCACGCCGCCCGGATACGTCAGTCCGGGGCGAACAGGGCGTGGCGGACGCGATCGCCGACCTCGATGCCCAGCAGTCGGCAGGTTCCGGCCTTCAGTTCCAGCGCCGCGCGGATGGGGCCGTCCGCCAGAATGGTGTCCTCGGACAGGGGGGTGGTTTCCTCGGCGATTTTCCAGATGCGTCCGTTGGCCTCCAGGAACAGGATGTCGAGCGGCAGGTAGGTATCCTTCATCCACATGGCGCGGGGCCGCACGCCGTCGAAATCGAACAGCATGCCATGGTCTGCCGCCATCTCGCGGCGATACATCAGCCCGCGGGCGCGCTGGGCCGGGGTTCGGGCGACCTCGACCGAGAACGGGTAGCGCCGACCGTCGTGGGTCTCGACAACCACACGATCGCGCGCGAACGCGATGGGGGATTGTCCCAGCGCCCGGCGCCCGCCGGGTCCGCCCGCCAGCAGCGCCAGACCAAGCCCGCCGCCGATCAGGATGCGCCGGCGGGACAAGGCGGTGAGTGGGCGGGGCCCTGGCAAGGGGTGGAGCGGACCCATCCGGTCCGGCGGCGGTCTGATCATGCGTGCGACCCGGCCCCTCTCTTTGAAAGCGACATCAAGTGCCACAGGTAATGGATAACTACGTCAGGAATGTGATGTCCAGGCTGTGCGCGCGACAAGGGGCAACGGTGCCCGAGCGGACGTGCATCCGCCGGGTCCGATTCCGACTCCGACACGACCAAGGTCCCGGTTCAACCTGCGGATAGTCATGCACAAGGGGTCTGCCACCCTTGACGTTCGGGATATGGCGCCGGCGGACCCGAAACGCTATTCTCCTGGGCACGGCGTAAGCCGACCGGGGTCGCCGCTGCTCCCTTGGGGTCGTGGCGGCTTCGGACTGGCGTCTCCTTGAGATGTGATCCTCCCTGTTCCACTTGCCCCGGATGGCATCCGCCGTCCGGGGTTTTTCTTGATGGTCTTCGGCGTCCCGGGTCCGTCGGCGCCCCCCTCCCCACCAGACCGCCAACGCGACGAGTATGCAGGCCGACTTGTCGAGCGGCTGACAGCGGATCGCGGGTGCCGGAGAGTTCGATAGGATCGATTGGAGACCGCAAAACAATCGGTTGGACACGTTTTCCCGGATCGGGCTTCATGGCGCTCGAACACGCTGCGTCGCCGGACCCGTCGATTGGTCCGTTTCCCGTCGCTTCGACTCGCCACGATGGGTCGGCCTCGCCGGCTCACCAACGCCGCAAGCAGAAAACAGGAGAGACCCCACCATGGTTCACGATCTTGCCGCCGCTCCCATCAACACGGGCCTGGAGGAAAACGCCCGCAACAGCATCGCCGAGGGTCTGAACGCCGTCCTGGCCAGCACCTTCGCCCTGGCCCTGAAGACCCACAACTTTCACTGGAACGTGACCGGCCCCCGTTTCCAGGGCCTGCATGTCCAGTTCGAGGAACAGTACACGGACCTTTATGGCGCCGTGGACGAGATCGCCGAGCGTATCCGTGCCCTGGGCGCCATCGCTCCGGGCGGCCTGGGTCGCTACACGGACCTCAGTGTGGTCGAGGACGCGCCCGAAGCGCCCCCGGCGGCCGACCACATGGTTGCCGCCCTGGCGCGCGACCATGACGCCATGGCGCGCCAACTTCGCCCGCTGATCGCCGAGGCCGGTGAGGTGTCCGATGAGGTCACCGCCGGACTGCTGACCGATCGGCTGGGCGTGCACGAAAAGACCGCCTGGATGCTGCGCGTCGCCGCTGGCTGATCCGGGTCGGGCGCCATGGCGTTGAGCACGGCCCATCGGCAACACGCCATGGCTCGGACCGATCGTGTCTTTCTGACTGGAATCAGGGTGCCGGGGCGCCGTGACGCGACCGTTTCGGCTCTTCCTGCGCGACAGCGCCGGAACACACGGTCGCCCCTCCCCGGGCAGGGATTTGGCCCGGGGTTCCGCCGGCAGGAAAGGGACGGGTCAATGGTGCCGCAGGAGGGACTTGAACCCCCGACCCCCGCATTA
>CAYFTQ010000277.1:0-4297 GCA_964346035.1 uncultured Roseospira sp.
AGACGACGCTGTCGGTGGACGACACCCGCGATGTCATAGAGGCCCTGAAGGCCCGCTTTCCCGCGATCGCCGGTCCGGACGTCAAGGACATCTGCTACGCCACCCAGAACCGCCAAACCGCCGTGCGGGAACTGGCCGCGCGGGTGGATATCCTTCTTGTCGTGGGCGCCCGCAACTCGTCCAACTCCAACCGGCTGGCGGAGATCGGCACCACCATGGGCGTGCCCAGCTATCTGATCGACGACGCCACCATGATCGAGGACGAATGGTTCCGCGGCGCCGGCATGGTGGGCGTGACCGCCGGCGCGTCGGCGCCTGAACGGCTGGTGCGCGATCTGATCAGTCGTCTGGGTCGGATCGCGCCGGTCACCATCGAGCAACTGTTCGGCGCCGAGGAACACATGGAATTCAAGCTGCCGCGTGTTCTGTCCGATGCCATGCGGGAACGCGGCATTCCGATTGATCGCGACCGCAGCCGGCGTGACCTGAACGTGGCCTAGTGCATCGACCCAAACGAAGGCATCGGCCTGAGTTTGGTAAGTTGATGCATAAACAAGAACATCGACCCAAACGAAGGCATCGGCCTGAGTTTGGTAAGTTGATGCATAAACAAGAACATCGACCCAAACGAAGGCATCAGCCTGCGTTTGGTAAGTTGATGCGTCAACAATGGTTTCGCGCGCTGACAGATGGCTTTCTTGTGTTTGTCAGGGTACGAGTGTCGCGATACCGAAGGGCCGTCGAATCCCCTATCCCGGAGCAGGCGCCTTCACGGGGCGCCGTAGCGGGGCGACGCAGATGCCCCCGGGGGTGCAAGGAAAGAGGTGACATCGTGGGCGTTCCCCTGATCCAGCAATTCCGCGTCGGGTCCTACCTGATGAAACAGAAGCTGCGCGGCAACCGGCGCTATCCGCTTGTGCTGATGCTGGAACCTCTGTTCCGGTGCAACCTGGCCTGTGCCGGCTGCGGCAAGATCGATTACCCCGACAGCATCCTGAACAAGCGCCTGAGCGTCGAGGCGTGCGTCGGCGCGGCCGAGGAATGCGGCGCGCCCATCGTTTCCATCGCTGGTGGCGAGCCCCTGTTGCATCGGCAGATCGTGCAGATCGTCGAGGAACTGACCCGGCGCAAGCGTTTCGTCTATCTGTGTACCAACGCGCTGCTGCTTCAAAAGCGGCTGGACGACTTCAAGCCCAGCCCCTACCTGACGTTCTCCATCCATCTGGACGGCGACCGCGCGCACCACGACGCCGCCGTCTGCCAGGACGGCGTGTTCGACAAGGCCACCGCCGCCATTCAGGAGGCGCGTCGGCGCGGCTTCCGCGTCACCTGCAATACCACCTTGTTTGAGGGCGTGGACGTGGACCGGGTGGCAGACTTCGTGTCCTTCGCCACCGACACCCTGGGTGTGGAGGGCGTGACCATCGCCCCCGGCTTTGCCTACGAGCGCGCGCCGACCCAGCAGGTATTCCTGAACCGGCAGCGAACCAAGCAGCTTTTCCGCGATCTGTTCGCCAAGGGTAAGGGGCGGAACTGGCGCTGGAACCAGTCCTCGCTGTACCTCGACTTCCTGGCCGGCAACCAGACCTATGACTGCACGCCCTGGGGCAACCCGACCCGCAACGTGTTCGGCTGGCAGCGCCCCTGCTATCTGCTGAACGAGGGCACGGTTGCAACGTTCAAGGAGTTGATGGAGACCACCGACTGGGACAGCTACGGCACCGGCCGCTATGAGAAGTGCGCCAACTGCATGATGCATTGCGGTTATGAGGCGACGGCGGTCGAGGACACGGTGCGTCATCCGCTCAAGGCGCTGGGGCTGACGCTCAAGGGTATCCGGACCGACGGTCCGATGGCGCCCGAGGTCTCGTTCCAGACCGAGCGTCCCGCCCAGTGGGTGTTCGACGATCTGGTGATGGGTCAGATGAGCCGCGCCGACGCCGCCAAGGCCGAGGAAGAGGCCGCCAAAACGGGTGCGCGCGGCTGTGCCGGGGCATCCGGTGATGCCGGGTCGGCCAGTCATGTCAAGCGCAAGGCTGCGTCCGGCTCGGCGCAGGACGCAGCCTAGCGCGGCGCGGGGCGCGGGTCGGTGGCGTCGGGGGCCGCCTCGCCGCCGGCCGGCCGGCGGTCGCTTGCGCGCGCGCTGGTGTGGCGGCTTGTCCTCGGCGCACTGCTGATCGGGGGCTTGCTGCTGTGGCTTGTGCCGGGCGACTCTGTCGCCGCTGCGGCTGCTGCCCTGGGTGCCGCTCTGGGTCAGGCGGAGGCGCCGCCGCTGCTGGCGGCCTTGATGCTCTATCCGCTGGTTACCCTCGGTCGGGCCGCGCGCCTCGCGACGGCGCTGGCCACGTTGCCACCGGCGGCGGCGGCGCCACCGTCCCTGGCACGGCTGGCGCGGGTCGCGGCGCTGCATTCCGTGCTGTCGGCGTTCGCACCCATGCGGCTGGGGGAACTGTCGCTTGTCTGGCTGCTCAACCGTGCGGCGGCCACGCCGCTCGCCGCCGGTTCGGCGCTTCTGGTGGTGCTGCGGCTGATCGACCTTGTGGTTGTGGTGGGCGCCGGGACGCTTGCGCTAAGCGCGCTGCCACTGGCCCGCGCGGCCCTGCCGTGGGCGCTGCCGGCGGCTGGCGCGACGCTGGTTGTTCTGGTCGCCGGGCTGTTGGCGGCGCCATGGCTGGCGCGGCGCCTGCGGCGCCTGACTCCGCTGCGGCCGCACCGGGGTGGCGTGGGCCGGCTGTGGGGAACTCTGCTGGAGGCGCTGGCAGCGCAGACCCCGGCGCGGCTGCTGCCGCTGTTGGGCTGGAGCCTGATCGTCTGGGGGCTGATCTTCATCATGGCCTGGCTGTGCGCCAACGCAACCGCCGTACCGGTGGCGCCGGCCGGGGGCGTGGCCGGGGCCTGTGCGACCTCGCTGGCCATGGTGCTGCCGGTCAGTACCTTCGCCAACGCCGGCACGTTCGAGGCCGCCTGGGTGCTGGCCCTGGTGCCGGCCGGCCTGGATCGCGCGGGCGCCCTGGCCACGGGCCTGCTGTATCACGGCATCGGCCTGCTGGGCTCGGCCCTGCTGGGCGGGCTGGCCTTCGCCGCCGGCGGGCGGGCGCTGTTGATCGGGCCGCCAACGCCTCGCTGATGGCACATTCCGGCGCCAGAGTGCCAGCCATGCAACCCGCCGGGTCCGCCCGATGGGTGCCATGGTGTTGATTGTCCAAGCGGAGGAACGTCCGATGCGTTTGCGCCTATTCGCCAGGATCGGCCCGGCCCGGGCGCGGCTCCTGGTTTCAACCCGCGCCCTTGCGGTCGTGATGCTGGTCCTTGGTCTTGGGGGCGTGCCGGCGTTGGCCGGCGAGAGCGCCGCCGCCGGGGAGCCGGCGGCGCCCGGCGGCGCATACTGCACCGCCGCCGCCCGCGCCTGCGGGGCTGCGTGTGATGAAACCACGGAACCGGGCAGCGCCAGGGCGGCCGCCTGCGAGGCCCGGTGCGCCGTCGATCATGCCGCCTGCGACGCGCGGGACGCGCTGTCCGGGGTGGAGCCGTGGTTGCGGGACAAGTCCGAGAAGGCGGACAGTTTCATGGAGGGCTTCAAGGGCGAAAGCGGCGATGGCGAATCCGGGCCTCCCACGCGACAGGCGTGCCGGTCCGCCTTTCAACGCTGCGAGACCCGTTGCGAGGGTCGTCATGGCAGCGACGAGTATGCCCGCGCCGGGTGCGAAAGCGTGTGCGCCATGAACCGCGCCACCTGCGAAGCCGAGGCCGGGGTCGAGGCCGCCCGACCCTATATCGAGCGCGAGGTGGAGCGGCTGCGTGGCTTTTTCGACAGCCTGCTGGGCGAGGAGGGGACCATGCCGCCGCCGCCCGACGTTCCGGACTATCCGGAGACCAACGAGGACGGCACGCTGGACCTGTAGGGCGAAGGGCCTTGCGTTCAATCGACACATGGCGCCGAGACGGGGCACGCCCTGTCGCCAACAGTTCAGTGCCGATGGCGGCCAACCGATGCGAGCGCGAAGCGATCGGGGTCAGCCCATGACGTCGTCCAGCGGCCGACCGTCACGGAGGACGGCCTCGGCGGCCTCGGTCGGGCTGCCGTCGGACCGGTGCAGGACCAGTCCCGGGGCCAGGGTCGCCGGGCCGGCCACGCCCTTGCGGGCGCGCACGATGATCCGGCGTGCCGGCCTGGCGCGGCCGTCGCGATCCGGCCCCGGCCACAGCGGCAGCACCTCGACCGCGCCGGCCCGGCCCGCCAGCGCGGTCAACAGGGCGTCCAGCCGGTCGGCGCGGTGGATCACCACCAGCCGGCCCT
>CAYFTQ010000278.1:0-4289 GCA_964346035.1 uncultured Roseospira sp.
CTCGGGCATGGCCTGGAAACGCGCCGGATCAAGCTGGGCGGCGCAGCCCGTGACGATCAGACGGGCGGCCGGGTTCTCGCGCCGCAGCTTGCGGATGGCCTGGCGGGCCTGGCGCACGGCCTCCGCGGTCACCGCGCAGGTGTTGACGATGATGGCGTCGTTCAGGCCGGCGGCGCGGGCGTGGTCGCGCATGACCTCGGATTCATAGCCGTTGAGCCGGCATCCGAAGGTCACGAGGCGGGGACCGGGCGCCGCGCTCATGGCAACAGGCTTTCATCCAGGGTGCCCGAAAACACGGTCGCGACCGGGCCGCTCATCAGAACGTGGTCATCGCCGGCTCGCCAGTCGATGGTCAGCAGACCGCCGTCCAGCCGAACCGGGGTGGGCGCGCGGGCGATCAGGCCGCGCCGCGCTGCCGCCACCACGGTGGCGCAGGCGCCGGTCCCGCAGGCGCGGGTAATGCCGACGCCGCGCTCCCACACCCGCATGCGCAGACTGCCGTCCGCCAGGACACTGGCGACCTCCACGTTGACGCGCGCGGGAAACAGGGGGTGGTGTTCGATGCGGGGTCCCAGCGCATGCAGGGCGATGGTGTCGGCGTCCTCCACGAAGGCCACGGCATGCGGATTGCCGACATTGACGGCGATCGCGTCATTGTAGGGCGCCAGGCCCAGGTCCAGGTGGTCGGTGTCGCGGGCCTCGGCCAGGGGAATGGCGTCCCAGGCGGTGCGGGCCGGCCCCATGTCCACTGCGATGGCACCGTCCCCGGCGCGCCGGGCCGTCAGCGGGCCGGCCAGGGAGCCCAGGGCGACCGCGTCGGCGCCGCTTTCGTCCATCAGCAGGGCGGCGACGCAGCGGGCGGCGTTGCCGCATGATTCCACCACCCCGCCGTCCGCGTTACGGATGGCCATGAAGGCGGCGGTTCCGGGATGGTCCGGGCGCGGCGGCTCGATGGTGACAAGCTGGTCGCAGCCGACGCCCTCGCGCCGGTCGGCAATGCGCGTGGCCCGCGCCGAGGTCAGGTCAAGCGGACCGGCCCGGGCGTCAACGACCACGAAGTCGTTGCCCAGGCCGTGCATCTTGCGGAACGGGATGGCCAGCGCGCCCATGCCCGGCGTGATAGGCGCGCGGCCGGCGCCGGTCAAGAGCCGGCTTGGCGGGCGCCGGGTCTACTCCTCTGTTCCGGCGCCGCGCGTCAGCATCAGATAGCCGTCCACGGACGCGATCCGTCGCGCGCGCGGGTCGTCGTTGTCGATGTCCGCGCCATGGCGAATGGCGATATACGAGACGATCAGCCGAGCGCCCCAGCCGCCGGCGCCCGGGGCGGGGGTCTCGACGGTCAATGCCTCTTGTGGCAGTTCGACCATGGCCACGTCGCCGCTGCTTTTGCGCGCCTCGAACGCGGCTGTCAGGAGCGGCGCAAGATCCAGGCGCAGCGGATCATCATCGCCGCCGGCCGGAGTCGAGATCCGGACGGCGGAGTCGGCCAGACGCAGGCGATAGGGGCCGGTGGCCTGATTGCCGGGTCCCGTCGGACCGCCGCCATACAGCGACACGGGCACGACCACATCGGCGCCGGCAACCGGAATGACCTCCAGCGGCAGGCGTGCGCGCGCGGTCAGGGTGCGGTCCAGGGCCACGGTGGACGGCACGGCGGTCAGGCCCAAGGCCTCGATGCGGGCCGGCGGCCGCGTGGCCTCGACCGGGAACAGCTCATGGATGCGATAGTTCGAGCCCCTGTCCGCAAAGTAGTGCAAAAGATGCACGATTCGACGCTGGGTCTCGGCCGGCAACGGATCGGCCGCCGGCACCGCCTTGCCCGCCTCTGTGATCATATCGTGTTCCATCAGCAGGCCGCGCAGGGCGCGTTCCTGGCTGATGAACGAGATCTCCGGGCCGCCCCAAGGGCCGCTGCCGGACAACGCCAGCAGGGTGCCCAGAATGCCGACCGGCGTGGCCGGTCCGGCGCGCGCGCCCTTGATCGTCCAGATCGCCAGCAGCAGCAGCAACCACATGACCACCACGGTCAACAGCGCGCGTGGCTCGGTCATGCCGTAGGCGAACAGTCGCACCGACAGCGCCCAGGTCAGCGCCGCCAGCGGTATCGGCACGCTCCACGGGAACACGCGGCGATACAGCCGGGCCAGCCGGTTGCCGTCCACGGCCAGCGGCAGGGCGGCGATGTGAGCGGCCACCCCGAAGGCGAGATAGGCGGCGTTCAGGCCGGCCATGCTGCCCCAATCGGTGCCCGCGCCCAGCAGGGTCTGGACGATGTAGACATAGAGAATGGCGAGATAGAGCAGAGCCAGCGGAATCACGGCCCAGCCCACCGTGACGCCGATCCAGCGCGGGGTCCGCTCCGGCACCGGCTCGCGCTCGTGCGCCTCTTCCGGCATCGCCTGGCCGGCGGCCGCCATGAAGGTGAACGGCCAGACCAGCGCCAGGGCGATGACCCAGACCTGGGCCAGCACATCGCCATCGACCGGAATGCCCAATATCTCATCCAGGGCGAACAACCCGATGCTCACCCCGGCGCCGAGCAGGGCCGCCAGCGCGCCCGACAGGGCTGCCGCCAGCAGTACCCGCAGGCCGCCATACCAGCCGATCAACGGGGCCTGTTCCGGCAGCGCGTCCTTGGGCGGGCGAAGCGCGTAGTACAGCGCCAGCAGGATGGCGCCGGCCTGCCAGAAGATGTAGGTGAAAAGGCGCGCCTCCGGGAAATCCGGAATGGCGTACATGGTGCCGAAGACCACGCCGATGACGATCAGGGTCCAGACCTGTCGGGCTTTGGGCGACCATACCCCGGTCCGGCCCAAGCCCCAGTCCATGGCCAGTGCGGCGAAGAACCCGATGCCGCAGGTCATCATGACAATGACGACGCCGTGCCCGATCAGGCCGCCGGGACCGACCCAGATCTCGACGCTCAGCAGCACGGTTCCCAGCACGGCGCTGAGCGCCGCCACCGGGTTGCGGCCGGCCGCGTTCATCCAGGTGGCCGGCTGCTGGAGCAGGGCCGACAGCAGGCTGGAGACGGGGACGGGTGAACTCATCGGCGCATCTCCTGGCGGCGGGACGAGGGGCATGACCAACCCGGACGGCCGGACCCGAATCCACGCCGCCCTTGCGGTTTCTAGGCCCGTGTCCCCCCGCTGGTCAACCGCCGGCGCGGTCCCGGCTGCGTTATGGTCGTAGCGCCGACGGTGCAATGTCCAGTAGCTGTTGCCGTCGCCACGACCGGGCCGGCCCCCCTTTCGCCGCCCTGGGTGGCGCCCTATAGTCCACAGCGTCATGCCGCCCGGAGGCTTCGGACCAGGCGGCCTCTTTTCGCGCACGAAGGCAAGGACCACGCGACCATGACAAAAACCGACTCCAGCGATGCCACCGGCGAGCGCCTCGCCGTCATGATCTGCGGCCACGGCAGCCGCGATACCGCCGCCGTCGAGGAGTTCAACCGCCTGGCGGTGCATCTGCGCGACAGGCTGCCGGACTACATGGTGGAGAGCGGCTTCCTGGAGTTCGCCCGCCCCATCATCCGCGAGGGCCTGGACAAGCTGGTCGCCGGCGGCGCGACCCGCATCCTGGCCGTGCCGGGGATGCTGTTCGCCGCCGGCCACGTCAAGAACGACCTGCCGTGGGAGGTCAACAGCTTCGCCGCCGAGGCACCCGGCGTGACGGTTGAATTCGGGCGTGAACTGGGCATCGACCCCAAACTTCTGAAGGCCGCCCAGGCCCGCATCGAAGAGGCCGAGGCGGCCGCCCCCACCACCGTGGACCGCAAGGACACGCTGCTGATGGTGGTCGGACGCGGCACCAACGACTCGGACGCCAACTCCAACATCAGCAAGGTGGCACGCATGCTGTGGGAGGGCATGGGCTTCGGCTGGGCCGAGGTCAGCTACTCCGGCGTGACCGCGCCTCTGGTCGATGCCGGCCTGGCGCATGCCGCCCGTTTGGGCTATCGGCGTATCATCGTGTTTCCGTATTTCCTGTTCACGGGTATTCTGGTCAGGCGCATCTACGACTGGATGGATCAGGCCGCCGCTGACCATCCCGACGTGGAATTCCTGAAGGCATCCTATCTGAACGATCATCCGTTCGTTATCGAGAGCTTCGTGGATCGCGTAAACGATATCCTGGCCGGCCAGACGGCCATGAACTGCCAGTTGTGCAAGTATCGCGAACAGGTCATCGGGTTCGAGGGCGCCGTCGGCGCGGTTCAGGCCGGGCACCACCACCATGTTCGCGGCGCCGGTACCGACGGCGACCATCATCACCACTGTGGGCACCCC
>CAYFTQ010000279.1:0-4281 GCA_964346035.1 uncultured Roseospira sp.
GGAATCTCGATGCCGACCAGATCCGCAGCCTGCATGATGGTCATGCCGGCGTCGGCCTCGACCTCGATGCCGTCAATGGTCAGCTTGGGCATGGATGCAAACCCTCTCCTCGCCTATTCCGCCGCCGCTGCGGCGCCGACCGGACCGCCGACCTTGCGGGCGCGGATGCGCCGTTCCAGCTCGGGCCGGAAATGCCGGATCAGGCCCTGGATCGGCCAGGCGGCCGCGTCGCCAAGGGCGCAGATGGTGTGCCCCTCCACCTGGCGGGTCACCTGCTCAAGCATGTCGATGTCCTCGATTTCGGCCTCGCCGGAGACCATGCGGGCCATGACGCGCGCCATCCAGCCGGCGCCCTCCCGGCACGGGGTACACTGACCGCAGCTTTCGTGCTTGTAGAAGGCCGACAGGCGGGCGATGGCGGCAACCACGTCGGCCGACTTGTCCATCACCATGACGGCCGCGGTCCCCAGGCCGGACTTGGCCTCTTTCAGCGCGTCGAAATCCATCAGAACATCGTCGCACATGGCCTTGGGCAACAGCGGCACCGAGGCCCCGCCCGGAATGACCGCCAGCAGATTGTCCCAGCCGCCGCGCACGCCGCCCGCGTGCTTCTCGATCAACTCGCGAAGCGGGATGCTCATGGCCTCTTCCACATTGCACGGCTGGTTGACGTGCCCGGAGATGCAGAAGACCTTGGTGCCGGCGTTGTTCTCGCGCCCGATACCGGCGAACCAAGGGGCGCCCCGGCGCAGGATGGTGGGCACCACGGCGATGCTCTCGACATTGTTGACCGTGGTCGGACAGCCGTACACGCCGACGCCGGCCGGGAACGGCGGCTTCAGGCGCGGCTGGCCCTTCTTGCCCTCCAGTGACTGGATCAGGGCCGTTTCCTCGCCGCAGATGTAGGCGCCGGCGCCCTTGTGGACGTGGACGCGGAACGGCCAGCCCGAGCCGCAGGCATCGTCGCCCAGCAGGCCGGCGGCCTCGGCCTCCGCGATGGCCAGTTCCAGTCGCTCGGCCTCGCGATAGAACTCGCCGCGAACATAGATATACGCCACATGCGCGCGCATGGCGAAGCCGGCGATCAGGCACCCCTCGATCAGCTTGTGCGGATCGTGGCGCATCATGTCCCGGTCCTTGCAGGTGCCGGGTTCGCCCTCGTCGGCGTTGACCACCAGATAGTGCGGCCGTTCGCCCACCGTCTTGGGCATGAAGGACCACTTCAGCCCGGTGGAGAAGCCGGCGCCACCGCGCCCGCGCAGGCCGGACGCCTTGACCTGATCGACGATCCAGTCATGGCCCATGGCCAGGATGGCCTTGGTCCCGTCCCAGTCGCCGCGCGCCCTCGCCCCCTCCAGGCGCCAGTCGTGGTGCCCGTACAGGTTGGTGAAGATGCGGTCCTTGTCGCTCAAAGGCATGGCACGCTCCTTCCTAGTCCGCGCCGCCGGCACCGGCGCCGGCGGCCGGGCTGTCGGGGGCGATCCAGCGGCCGCCCTCGGGCGTCGCGGGATCAGTGGTCAGGGTGGTCATGCCGCCCTCGGGCGCGGAGGTCTGGCGGCGCTTCTGGGGTCCTGCGGCCAGCGGACGGCCGTCGCGGATGGCCTGGAACAGCGCCTTCGCGGAGTCGTAGTCCAGATCCTCGAAATAGTCGTCACCGATCTGCATCATGGGGGCGTTCACGCACGCCCCCAGGCATTCCACCTGCGACAGCGTCACCAGACCGTCCGGGCTGGTCTGGCCGAAGCCGACCCCGAACACATCGCGGGCGGCGCGCAGCACATCGTCAGAGCCCCGCAGCCAGCACGGCAGGTTGGTGCAGATCTGGACGTGGTGGAGGCCGATCTCTTCCAGGTTGTACATGGTGTAGAAGGTCGCGACCTCCCACACATGGATGGCGGGCGAGCGGGTCAACTCGGCGACGACCTCGACCACCCCGCGCGAGATCCACCCCACCTGCCGCTGGGCCAGGTCCAGCAAGGGCAGGATGGCGGAGCGTTCACGCCCGTCCGGGTACTTGGCCAGGATGCGGCGCACCTCGGCCATGGCCTCGTCTGTGAAAGCGAACGGGGACTCGCTGTCGCGGGGAACGGTGGGCGCGCCACTCATCGGTCAACCTCGCCAAACACAACGTCGATGGAGCCGATATTGGCCGGGATGTCGGCCAGCATGTGGCCCTTGCTCATCAAATCCAGGCCCTGCAAATGGACATAGCCGGGCGAGCGGATCTTGCAGCGGTACGGCCGATTGGTGCCGTCGGAGACCAGATAGACACCGAACTCACCGGTGGCGGCCTCGACAGCGGTATAGGTCTCGCCCGGCGGCACCTTGAAGCCCTCGGTATAGAGCTTGAAGTGATGAATCAGCGCCTCCATGGAGCGTTTCATCTCCGGACGAGAGGGGGCGACGATCTTGTTGTCGTCCACCTTGACCGGGCCATCGGGCATCTTCGCGATGCACTGACGCATGATGTGCATGGATTGGCGCATTTCCTCCATGCGCACCAGATAACGCGCATACGCGTCACCGGTTGTGCCGGTCGGAACGTCGAACTCCATATCGTCGAAGGCGTCGTAGGGCTGCGTCTTGCGCAGGTCCCACGGAATGCCGGTGGCGCGCAGCACCGGGCCGGTAAAGCCCCAGTTCAGGGCCTCTTCCTGCGTCACAATGCCGATATCGACGGTGCGCTGCTTGAAGATGCGGTTTTCGTCCAGCAGCGATTCCATGTCGATCATGAACTTTTCGAACCGGTCGCACCAGGCCAGCATGTCGTCCAGCAGGCCGGCGGGCAGGTCCTTGGCCACGCCACCGGGCCGGAAATAGGCCATGTGCATACGTGCGCCCGAGGTCCGTTCGCAGTATTCCAGCAGGTGCTCGCGCTCTTCCCAGCCCCACAGCATGGGCGTCATCGCGCCCAGGTCCAGCGCGAACGAGGTTGTGTTCATGATGTGGTTGATGAGGCGCGTCATCTCTGAAAACAGCGTGCGGATGTACTTTCCGCGCGGCGGAACATCGATGCCCAGCAGCTTTTCCACCGCCAGCACATAGGCGTGTTCCATGTTCAGCGGGCAGGCATAATCCAGCCGGTCGAAGTACGGCAGCGCCTGAAGGTAGGTTTTGTATTCGATCAGCTTTTCGGTGCCGCGATGCAGCAGGCCGATATGGGGATCGGCGCGTTCCACCACCTCACCCGACAGCTCCAGGATCAGGCGCAACACGCCATGCGCGGCCGGATGCTGAGGGCCGAAATTCAGGTTGTAGCTCTTGATCTCGGTCTGCGCCATGATCTCGCCCGTGTCCCGTCCTCAGTCGCCGCTGGTGGCCTTCTCGTCGCCCGGCAGAGCACGCGCGGCGGCGTCCACGCCGGGGTCGAGCGCGCCTTCCCAAGGGCTCAGGAAATCGAAGTTGCGAAAGTCCTGCGTCAGCTTGACCGGCTCGTAGACAACGCGCGCCTGCTCGTCGTCGTAACGCACTTCCATGGTGCCGGTCAGCGGGAAGTCCTTGCGCAGCGGGTGGCCCTCGAAGCCATAGTCGGTCAGCAGCCGGCGCAGATCGGGATGCTCTGAGAACAATACCCCGTACATGTCCCACACTTCCCGCTCGAACCAGTTGGCGGTCTGGAACACATCGACCACCGAGGGCACCGGCGTATCCTCGGCCGCCGACAGCTTCACCCGGATGCGCAGGTTGTGCTTCAGGCTGAGCAGGTTGTAGACGATCTCGAAGCGCTCGTCGCGCTCCGGCCAGTCCACACCGCAAATGTCCACAAGCTGTTGGAACATGCAGTTCGGATCGTCGCGCAGCAGCGACAGAACGCCCACGATGTCGTGGCGGTGGATGCCGACGACCAGTTCATCCCTGGCCCACGAGACCTCTCGCACGGCGTCCGGAAGGGCAGCCCGGACGTGCCGGCCGACCTCCTCCAGCGCCTCGATCTGTTCATCGGACAACAGCATGCTCGCCCGCTTTCCTTACGCTGTGCACCGCTCCGGCGGTTGCCGGCGCGCGGTTCGCTCCGGCGTCGGTCACCGGACCGCCTTACCGCCTTACCGCCTTACCGGAACAGCGACCCGGTGCGGTTGATCTTCTTCTGCAACTGAAGAATGCCATACAGCAGGGCCTCCGCCGTGGGCGGACACCCCGGGACATAGATGTCCACGGGAACGATGCGGTCGCACCCCCGCACGACCGAATAGGAGTAGTGATAGTAACCGCCCCCGTTGGCGCACGAGCCCATGGAGATGACCCAGCGCGGCTCCGGCATCTGGTCGTAGACCTTGCGCA
>CAYFTQ010000280.1:0-4278 GCA_964346035.1 uncultured Roseospira sp.
GGGTCGAAGGTGAAATAGGGGTTGCTGGTGTCCTTCGCGGCGCCCTGGTGGTTGGCGCCATCCTGGCCGTATCGGACCTCGCGCAGGCCCACGACACCGGCCATGTCCTGAAGCTCGCAGTCGCCATTGGCGGCACAGGTCAGGCAGTCCAGCGGATGATCGGAGATGTAGAGTTCCATCACCCCCCGGCGCAGTTTGGCGAGGCGCGGCGTTTGGGTCGTGACGCTCATGCCCTCGGCCACCGGGGTGGTGCAGGACGAGGGCGTGCCCTTGCGGCCCTCGATCTCCACCAGACACAGCCGGCACGATCCGAACGCCTTCAGGCTCTCGGTCGCGCACAGCCTGGGAATGGCGATGCCGGCCTGAGCGGCGGCGCGCATGACGGAGGTGCCCGCCGGGACCTTGACCGTCCGGCCGTCGATGGTCAGGCAGACAACGGGCTCGCCGGCAACGGCGGGTGTGCCGTGGTCGATGTCGCGGATCAGGGGCATGGCGGGCCTCGTTTCCGAATCAGGGCTGGACCGAACCGTTGACGGTCAACCTGTCTCCCTCCCCCGGACGGGGGAGGGCCGGGGTGGGGGTGATGCGGCACCCGGTGGGCGACCGTTCATCGCCTTACCCCCCTCGCAACCTCCCCCCTGAAGGGGGGAGGCGTTTACGTCGCCCGCGCGGTCGATGCGCGTCACGCCGCCGCCTCGGCATTGCCGGCCGGGCGATGGAAATCCTCCGGGAAGTGCGCCAGTGCGCTTTTCACCGGCATCGGCGTCAGCCCCCCCATGGCGCACAGCGAGCCGTCGGCCATCAACTCGCACAGGTCGTCCAGCAGGGCCAGATTGACGTCTCGGTCAAGGCCGGTGCGAATGCGGTCGATCACTTCAACGCCCCGCTCGCTGCCGATGCGGCACGGGGTGCATTTGCCGCAGCTTTCCACGGCACAGAATTCCATGGCGAAGCGCGCCATGGCGGCCATGTCCACCGTGTCGTCGAACACCACAACGCCGCCGTGCCCCAGCATGGCGCCAGCCTCGGCCAAGGTCTCGTAATCCGCCGCCAGACCCAGCCGATCCGCCGGCACATAGGCGCCCAGCGGTCCGCCGACCTGGACCGCGCGCAGCGGCCGGCCGGAGCGGGTGCCGCCGCCGAAGTCGTTGACCAGTTCGTTCAGGGTGATGCCGAATGGCGCCTCCACCAGCCCGCCGCACGCGATATTGCCGCCCAACTGGAAGGGTTGCGTGCCGGACGAGCGTCCGACGCCGAACGCCCCATAGGCCGCCGCGCCCTTGGCCAGGATGACCGGCGCCGCCGCCAGGGTGAGCACGTTGTTGACCACGGTCGGGCGGCCGAACAGCCCTTCCAGCGCCGGCAATGGCGGTTTGGCGCGGACCTGCCCGCGGCGACCCTCCAGGCTTTCCAGCATGGCGGTTTCTTCGCCGCAGATGTAGGCGCCGGCGCCGACGCGCACATGAACGCGGAAGGCGGGTCCGTGCCCCATGATCGACTCGCCCAGCCAGCCGGCCTGGTCCGCCAACGCCAGCGCCGCCCGCATCGTGGCGACGGCATGGGGATACTCGGAGCGGATGTAAACGAACCCCTCCGTCGCCCCCACGGCCAGGGCGGCGATGGCCATGCCCTCGATCAGGGTGAAGGGGTCGCCCTCCATCAGCATGCGGTCGGCAAAGGTGCCGCTGTCGCCCTCGTCCGCGTTGCAGCAGATGGTTTTCCGTCCCGCCGGCGCCCGGCGCACGGTGGTCCACTTGATGCCGGCGGGAAAGCCGGCGCCGCCGCGTCCGCGCAGGCCGCTATCGGTGATGGCCCGGCAGATCGCCTCGGGCGTCATGTCCAGCGCCCGGCGCAACCCTGCCAGACCGCCGTGGGCCTCATGGTCGGCCAGGGACAGCGGGTCGATGACGCCGCACCGCGCGAAGGTCAGGCGCGTTTGACCGGCCAGATACGGAATCGACTCGGTCGGGCCCAGCGCCAGGGGGTGGCCCTGCTCCGCGCCCTCCAGAAGGCCGGCATCGAAAAGCGCCGGCACGTCCTCGGGCGCGACCGGACCATGGGCGATGCGCACCCCGTCGCGGGCGCGGGCGACCTCGACCAGCGGTTCCAGCCACAGCATCCCGCGCGAGCCGGTGCGCACAAGCCGAATCGACTGGCCGCGCCGCTCGGCCTCCGCCGCAATCGCCTCGGCGACGGTATCGGCCCCCACCGACAGTGCCGCCGCATCACGGGGCACGAAGACGGACACGGGGTTCATGCCGCGCTCTCCCGATCGCGCAGGCCGTCGGCCAGGGCGTCCAGGCGGGCCGGCGTGACCCGGCCGTGAAGGGTCTCGTCGATCATCACCGCCGGTCCCAGGGCGCAGTTGCCCAGGCAGAAGACGACCTGAAGCGAGACCGCGCCATCCGCCGAGGGCACCGCTTCGGTCACCGCCAGCGAGCGCTTGACGTGATCCAGCAGCGCCTCCGCCCCGACCGCCTGACAGGCCTCGGCGCGGCAGACCTTGACGATATGTCGGCCCGGCCGGGTCCGGCGGAAGTCGTGGTAGAAGCTGACGACACCGTGGACTTCGGCCCGCGACAGGTTCAGCAGGTCGGCCAGGAGCGGAACGGCCTCGTCGTCAATGCAGCCGAAAAGGGCCTGAAGGGCATGCAGCATGGGCAGCAGCGCGCCCGGTTGCCCGCTTAGCGGGGCGACGATGGCGCGCGCTCGCGCCGCGTTCCAGGGCGGCCAGTGCGACCCGCCATTCGCCATCCGAAGCGTCCTCTCGTCACCGGGCCGGGACCCGTCCCGGACCCGTCACGCTGGTCATTCCGGTCGGCCGCGCCGGCGACACATCAGGTGCATGGCCCAACGTGGCGTCGCCGCGACCGCCGGCCATCGGATCGGGACCTCTCCGATCCATGGCGCCGACGGCAGCCAACCCATGGGATATGGTGGCCTGTTTCGATACGGCAATCAAATTTCGAATCGCCGCGCCCCGAGAAAAGATTTCCATCAAGGTGCGCCGGATCGCGCAACAAAGACGATCATCCGGAGTGGCGCCGGCGTTGGGCCGCACCCGCCTCGGTTCCGCGCGGTCAGGGCGGCGGGACGCGCCCGTCTACCCAGTCAAGCAGGTCGTGCATGTGGCCGTCGCGGATTCCCAGGGCGTCCAGATGCTCGACCGTGCTGGCCAGATAGTCGCGGGCCGACCCGCGCGGCCCCACGCCCTGGCGCAGCAGGCGCAGGCGTTCTGCCAGCGCCAGATGGCCGGCGTATTGGCGATGGAGCGGATCGGCGACGAAGGTGTGACACAGCACGCGGCGTCCGTCGGCCAGGGTCGCGGGCAGCCGGTGCGGGCGATAGGCATAGGTGATCATCTCGCGCTGGTGCAGATAGGCCCGCGCGGCCGGCCAGGCGGCATCCTCGACCCGGTAGGCGATGCCCCGGCACGACCCGCGCAGACGCAGGCCCAGCACCAGGCCCGGGCGGTCCGGCGTGCCGCGATAGCGCAGGGAGAGAATGCACATGTCGCGGTGATAGCCGCGCAACAAGGCGGGCTGGTGTTCGGCGTTGGCGAAGCCCGGGTCCCACATCAAGGAGCCGTAGCCGAACACCCAGCGATCACCCTCAACCGGGTCAAGGCCCCATGTCGGAGCGGTTCCGTCCTCGTCGGCATCGGTCGTCGGGTCGGCCGTCCTGCCCGCCATGATCCGCTCCGCTTTCTGGGTCCGCGCCTCGCGCCGGGCTGGCGCGGTCCCTGGTCTGCTGTCCGGTGGCCCTGTATGGTGGCAAGCCATGGTCCGGTCGGTGGGGCCGCCGCACGGACCCTGTTACCATTCCGCGCGCCTTGATGCGAGATCCGTGACCTCGCCCGCTGGCCCAGTGCATCCCGTCGCGCGCCCCGCTGCAAGAGGACCATTGATGCGCCGACCCCGTTCCAAGGCCGCGCCGTCCGGCAAGACCGCGCCGGGCAGGGCTTCGTCGTCCGAGGCCAAGGGCGTTCGCCCGGCCGCCGACGGGGGTGCCGGCAAGGGCCGGTCCGCGCCGAAGCGAACCCCCCGTCGCCGGCGTCTGCCGACGTCTGCGGCGCTGGCGATCCTGCTTGGCTTGCTGGTGATCGCCTATGGCGGCTATTGGGTGTTCCTGGGCGCGATGCTCAAGCAGGGCCTGGCCGACACCGTGTCGCGCCAGCGCGATCAGGGCATCGAGATCAGTCACGGTCCGGCCAGCCTGGGCGGCTTTCCGTTGCGCGTGACGGCGCGCCTGACGGACGTTTCGGTCAGGGCCGCGCCC